>DAOWAH010000417.1 GCA_030634675.1 Fidelibacterota bacterium | reverse complement strand
GTGGCAATCAAACCCCGGCTATCGGAAAGCAGGCCCGCCACGGAATGGATCTTAGTCGTTTCCAGTGCTTCATCTAAAACCAAATCCGGCAGGATAGTTGGTAAGCGTTTGGAAAGCATCGTTTTCCCACTGCCCGGGGGTCCAATCATAATTACATTATGCCCGCCCGCCGCCGCCACTTCAATAGCCCGTTTGACCTGCTCCTGACTTTTCACATCAGCAAAATCTAACGTGTAGTGACGACTGGAATTGAATAATTCAGCGCGATCAACCTGGACTGCTTCCCGGACTATTTCGCCATTTAATATTTGAATTACTTCGCTCAGAGTTTCAGCACCGACTACCTTTACCTCATTCACAATACCCGCTTCCTGAGCATTTTTAACCGGTAGAATCATCCCTCTGATTTTCTCACGACGGGCGGCGATTGCCAGAGGAAGGGCGCCTTTAATCGGTCGCAGTGTACCATCTAAAGCCAGCTCCCCCAGCAGAATTAATTTCTCAAGATAATCGTTTTTTACAAATCCCATCGCTGCCAGGATTCCCACTGCAATTGGCAAATCGAAAGCACTGCCTTCTTTACGGATATCGGCGGGAGCCAGATTAACGGTTACATGTTTGTTGGGAAAATAGTAGCCACTATTCCTGATGGCGGCTGTGACCCGTTCCTTACTCTCCCGTACGGCGCCTTCCGGTAAACCAACCGTAATAAATTTTGGCAATTTTGCACCGGTAAGATGCGCCTCGACTTCCACTATATAGGCGTCAATTCCTAATACGGCACTACTAAGTACTTTGGCCAGCATTTATCAGAATCTGGAATTTTGCTGATTGAAGCGTGTTAGCGAGCTAACAATATCAGCAGGTATACAATCAAAAATAGAAAACGGAAAAATCAACATAAGCACCCTTATTTATTAAAAAAACTCCGCATTAACTAATAATGCGGTCTCAATTTAAATCATTCGTCAGGTTTGATCTTATCAAATTGCATATTATTATATTTTTCCCACATTGTCTCACCAGCGGCCTCCTGATATCTGAAAGCAAACTCCAAGGCTTCATAAAACGGTCGGTTCATGAAATCTTCATGACTGTAAAACTGGTCAATCCAGCCCACAAACTCCACCATATCCACTTCCTGCAGGGAATCAAACACGCCATAAACTAATTCCGCTATATTATTATAATACCAGGAAGTTACTTCATTGTAACCTAATTGCTTTTTCATGGTTCCATGGGTCTCAAAAACCTGAGTCAGGTATGAAAAGAGGAAAATTTCTTTTTCACCCGGAGTGAGCGTTTTCCAATAAACTACCACCGGTGAAAGATCAGTTTCCTGCTCCGGTACTTGCGCCCCAAGCAGAATTACAAAACTTAGAATTACCATTACCCAGCGCATTAATCTTTTCCTTCCGTTGCCTCAAATTTATGGATCAATTCTAACAGGCGGTCAAGCGCCTCATCCTCCCGGACACGGCCTACACTTTGCCCCTTATAATACAACAAACCACCGCCTTTTCCAAAGGCTATCCCGAGATCAGAGTGACTCGCTTCACCGGGTCCGTTTACGGCACAACCCATCAGGGCTACTGACACAGGAGTTTTTACATCTTTAAGGCGTTCTTCCATTTCCCCGGCAATTTTGAATAAGTCAACTTCCAAACGCCCACAGGTTGGACAGGCGACAATCGTCACCCCTCTACTAACCAGTCCCAGAGATTTAAGAATTTCGTAGCCGGCCTGAACTTCTTTTACCGGATCGTCGGTCAGGCTTACCCGGATCGTGTCTCCGATCCCTTCAGCG
>DAOWAH010000450.1 GCA_030634675.1 Fidelibacterota bacterium | reverse complement strand
CGGCGATTGGTCCTGGTTTTGTAGGGCAACACTAATCTTTCCCGTTCATATAGACGCAATGTTTCCGGTGAAACACCCAGCTTTTTCGCGGCGATACCAATTGAAATCACTGGTTCGTATGGATCTGGTTCTAATGATAAGTTCAATGACATAAGGTATAAATCCTGTATAGAATTATTTAGAAAATAAAATGTACATAATACAATAAGCAAGAAAAAAGGATGCTATTATCCTGTTAAAAAATCAACTATATTTCAGACAATAAAGTCGTATATTTTCTTGACTACTGCAAGGTTGCAGTCATATTTTGAACAAGATGAAAGAGTCCTAATAACAATGCTATACTCAAAATCAGCGGAATATGCCATTCAGGCCATGATTTATCTGGCCGAGAAAAATTCACCTAAACCGGTAATGATCAGTGAAATTGCCGCAGCCTACAATATTCCACAACAGTTTCTAGCCAAAATTGCCCAGATCCTGGTCCGGCACCGCTTAATAATTGCCATCCGTGGCCGAAATGGCGGAGTCAAGCTAGGACGATCGGCCAAACAAATATACATTAATCAGGTGGTGTCGGCGGTTGATGGCCCGCCTCCGGAGCAGGAACAATGTGTAATTGGTCTGGATTATTGCTCTGACGAACAGCCCTGCCCGCTACATAATGAATGGTCGGTTATTCGCGAACAGATCAAGGAAATGCTGGAAACTGAAAATCTTGAGCATCTGGCCAAACGGGTAATCGAAAAGCGATCCGCCATGCACAAATTGGGTTTTAAGGACCTGATTGGAGCGATTAAAAAAGACTAATCAATCAGGATCTATAATGGAACCAAGTTTTGATATAAATAAAATCCTGGTAACAACAGATTTCTCCGGATATTCGCGGGTAGCTTTCCCAAAAGCGATTGCCCTGGCCCGGAAATTCGATGCTTCTGTCCTTTTGCTGCATGTCATTCAACCGATAATCACTCCCTCGGAGTATACCTGGGGTGTACAGCCGGTGGAATTACAAAGAGAACATGAACAACATTGCCAGGTTGCCATTGAAAAACTGGTTAGTGAGCATTTTCCGGATGATTTTAATGTCTCAGGGCATATTCTGCACGGAATACCGTTTAAAGAAATCATTAATTTCAGCCGGGATGAGGAAATTGACCTGATTGTTATTTCAACGCATGGCTTGACTGGATTAAGTCATATTATTTTTGGTAGTACTGCCGAAAAGATCGTTCGCAAGTCGGTTTGCCCAGTATTGGTTGTACGCGATCCCGCCCATAAATTTGAGATGCCTTAGCCTCCAACAATGCTGATTACCCGTTCTTCCGAATATGCACTTGAACTTGTATTATATCTGATAAAACAGAATTCCGATACTTTCATACCCCTGCATCAAATCGCCAAGGACACCAACTTGTCTTATCATTTTCTGGGAAAAATATCGCAAATCCTGGTAAAATATAATTTGTTAAAAACCTACCGCGGCCCAAATGGAGGCGTTAACTTAAACAGGCTTCCATCGGAAATTACGTTATACGATATAGTCAGTGTAGTGGAAGGTGATGCCTTCCTTGATCATTGTATGCTTCGGCCAGAAAGATGTCCTATCG
>DAOWAH010000047.1 GCA_030634675.1 Fidelibacterota bacterium | reverse complement strand
CTCTGTTTTGCCGCCATTCCCCATCATATCGTTTCTATTGCTAAAATTGAATTAAAGCGAATTCCAGTATTTGGCTGGGCGATATTTATGGCTGGACATATTTTTGTCGATCGGAAAAACCGGGAGAGCGCAGTCAAATCGATGGAAAAAGCCCGTCGTTCGATTGAGCGTAATCCACGCTCGATTCTGATTTTTCCGGAAGGGACTCGTTCTCTGGACGGCGAAATCCATGAATTCAAGAAAGGTGCTGCTGTTTTGGGACTGTCACTGGGTTTGCCGATCGTACCGATGGCCATGTGCGGTACCGGTGATGTGGTTCGCAAGCATTCCTGGACTTTGCGACCAAGACCAATCGAATTACGTTTGGGCCAACCGATAGAGGTAGCTGGTCTTGAATACAAGGATCGTAACCGATTGACAATTGAATTAAGAGAACAGGTTATAAAATTGAAACGGGAATGGCAAGCAGAACAAGCCAATTAACTAACACGGTACATGAAATATAATCTACCAGTTAAACAATTTAACGCCACTATGAATATAGGCCACGGGAGCCCGGAAAAAGAAGCAGCCCTGGTAAATGACTGGTTGCGATACAAACCTGGTCAACGCTTACATTCTGTCGATGGGCAACCAATCATAGTAATCGACTCGGGCCGCAGGAACAATCATGAAGGACCTGATATATCAGATGCCTGTCTGTTTATTAATGGCAGGATTCATAAAGGACCAGTTGAGTGTCATCTTAAAGCCCAGCATTGGTTTCAGCATGGACACGATCATGACCCCAATTACCAGACGGTAATATTACAGGTACTGCGCCATTTCCCGACTAAAATTGCAGTTAGGTCTTTTCCGATGATTGTGATTCAAGCACGGGATCATTTTGGTAGTTCGTGCCTTCAAGATACGGATTGCTTGGTTCCTGAACCTGAAACAGTGCTGCGTAGGCTGGGATATCGCCGCTGGCGTGCTAAAATTGCGGACTTTCAGACTGTGCTCGCTTCCACTGCAAGGTTTTTACCCAAATTACAACAATCAGTATTTGAGGTTCTGGGATATGGCGGTAATCGCCCTGCATTTGGACGTCTCGCTGGTTTGGTCAATCCCAATGCCATCCCTGGTAAATCAATAAAGTCAATTCACGATCATCTTGCTACCTTAATGAAGTCCGAGGGTTTGATCTGGCATCGTTGCGGTGTCAGGCCGGCTAATCATCCGGAAAATCGTTTACCGTTGGCAGCCCGCTTGCTAAAATTTATCGCAGATTGGGAAAAAGCGGATTGGGGTGGCAGGGAAGTATTCGATCAATTATGGCTCACCCGAATCAAACCTCATGCCGGTCTTGGGATTCAAATCGAATTATTGGGTAATGTATTCTACCCGGTTTTAGCGGCTCGGGCGCGGGAAAATATGGACTTGGAAGAAGTACAAAGCTACCGTGAGCGCTGGAGTAAATTATTTCTACCTTATATTTACGGATTCATTTCGCGGCGCTTTAGGATTTTAATGCCTGTCAAACAATTGCGAAATTTCCCGGTCACTCAGGGTATAATCGAGTTGAATAAGCAATTCTGCCAACCGGAACATTGTCTGGTATGTCCTTTGAAAGTTATCCATGGCAATACTTGACAGCAGCGCAGCCCAAGAGCGGGTAAGAAATTGGCAACAGGCGGGGAAAACAGTAGTTTTTACGAATGGCTGTTTTGATTTACTACACGCCGGCCATGTTGATCTATTTAACCAAGCGCGAGCTTTAGGGGATTTTTTAATTATCGGGTTGAATAGTGATCATTCCATCCGTCGCCTGAAAGGGCTCAATCGACCAGTTCAGCCGGAAGAAGACCGGGCTTACATACTCAATGCTTTAGAAGTAGTTGATTTAGTGGTGATTTTTAATGAAGATACGCCAGCCAGACTGATCGAAATTCTTTCACCGGATGTGTTGGTCAAAGGATCCGATTACCGGGACTCGGAAATTATAGGCGCTGATTATGTACGGAAGCAAGGTGGCAGGGTGGCCAGGATTGCATTAAAACCAGGCTGCAGTACCAGTTTATTGATTGAGCGAATCCGCCTGATTCATACCGGGGAAAAGTCTTGATAACGGTAGGTTCACTCACCTAACTTCGCCCCGTTTTTATTGACCAAATCAGAGATGAACCGAATAAACCAACGATTGAATTGCTTCCTTTTAGGCTGCCTATTACTGACTAGTTTTCCAGCGGTCAACTTAGTTGCCGCGGGAATTGCCGATCCGCTGAGCGGAGTTGACCCCGATGAATCAACAGATCTGATAATGCGCGAAATATCCACCGAAAACGGCTTGGAAATCGAGGGGAATCGCTTGCCGCTGTTATTGCAAGATCTAAAAGTACTGATGGCTGAGGTGCTAATTGCCGATGTACTCGATGATTCCATGGAAGTTATTTTTCAACTGGATCAGATTTTTGATTTATTGGAGGAAGCCGAGCAGTTCGGTGAAATGAACGCTGAAGACCGGGATGAATTTAACCGTTTTGAGACTGCTATGATTAACATCTACTCGACTCAACTGCAAACGATTGAAAAATCCCAAGTGCTGGTGAGTGCCGATCAGGTCAGCGCCGCGATATCAGAACAGATCGAACCGCTGGAGATTGAGGTCGGAAAATCAAAATTTTCGATTGTCGATGATCGTGAGGGACACATTCCGATTGTTAGTAACAGCCAGGTGGAGAGACTGATCGAATTTTTCCAGACCAAACGTAAAACCGAATTTGAGATTTGGCTGCAACGATATGCTCTGTATCATGATTTAATCCTGGAAATTTTACGGGAATATTCTTTACCAGAGGAAATTATCTATATGGGTTTGATTGAATCCGGCTTAAATCCCAAAGCCTATTCCCGTGCCAATGCCGTAGGTATGTGGCAATTCGTTTACGCAACCGGAAAAAGGTATGGTTTGAATCGGACCTGGTGGGTGGATGAGCGGCGTGATCCGGTAAAAGCGACCCATGCGGCTTGTGCTCATTTAAGAGACTTATATGATATTTTTGAAGACTGGTATCTGGTAATATCGGCTTATAATGCTGGAGCCGGCCGGATTCAACGTGCCATCCGCTTACATCAAACCAGGGATTTTTGGCAGCTTTATTCACTTCCGCGTGAAACCCGTAACCACATTCCCACTTTTTTAGCCGCCGCCATTATTTGTCAGAATCCGGAAAAATATGGGTTTAAGATTCCGGATAACAATCCCTTCAAATATGAAGAAGTACCGTTAGCGCACAGTGCCGATATCAATGTATTGGCACGCAGTGCCGGAATATCAGCTTCCGAATTGCGGTATTATAATCCGGAATTGCGACAGTCAGCCACTCCCTCAGCAGGCACCTACGTACTAAAATTGCCCTTAGAAACTAAAGCCAGTTTTTTAAAGGCATTTGCCGCTTTGCCGGAAAATGAACGCTTTGCACCTCAGTATATTGTGCATAAAGTTCGTTATGGTGAAACATTGTGGGATATTTCGAAACGTTACAAAGTTTCCATTCATCAATTGGCTGCAGTAAATAAAATTCGTAATCGCCATAAAATCCGGATAGGGCAGAAATTAACAATTCCGGTGCCGGGACAGAAAACTGCCAGCACTTATGCTCAAAGCGGTCCTCCCGGTTATTCAAAGATGGTATATATAGTTAAAAAAGGTGATACCTTAGGACATATTGCCGAAAACTATAAAACCAGGGCTTCGCGGATCAGGCGTTGGAATGGTTTACGTTATGGACAATTCATTTACCCCGGACAAAAATTGACTTTATGGATACCTCAAGGATAGGGCCACGACCACCCCAAAGAACTAATCGCTGGGTCTGGATTACACTGGCAACCATCGTTACCATCTTTCTGATCCTGCGGATTGTCAATTTATCATCGGACGAGGATGGTTTTGGCAGTAAGGATAAAGTTGGTATTGTGCGCGTTGAAGGTCCCATCTTTACCTCAAAAACAGTTGTGGAAGATCTTGAATCATTAGCTCAGCGAAAAGATATTAAGGCAATTGTATTGCGAGTAAACAGTCCTGGTGGTTCCATTGCACCATCTCAGGAGATATTTGAAAAGGTGCGTCGGGTCAGGGAAATTAAACCAATTATCACTTCGATGGGTAGCGTAGCTGCCTCGGGGGGGTATTATATTGCCTTGGGCAGCACCAGCGTCATGGCCAACAAAGGAACTATCACGGGTAGTATTGGTGTAATTATGGAATATCCGGTGGCTACCGAACTGCTGGAAAAATTGGGTTTGAGTATCGAAACAGTAAAAAGTGGCCAACTTAAAGATGCCGGTTCGACCAGTCGTGAGGTTACTGAAGATGACCGTAGATATTTTCAAAATATTATTGATGACCTACACAATCAATTTATAGCAGCTGTGGCAGAAGAGCGTAATTTGGATGTAGATTCGGTGCGCATTCTGGCCGATGGCCGGGTCTATACCGGAACCCAAGCGCTGGAGATGGGACTAGTTGACACGCTGGGAACCTATGAAGATGCAATAGCGCTAGCAGCCGGGCTAGGAGGCATTCAAGGAAAACCTAAGATATTTCAGATCAGACATCGTCGTTCGTCTTTTTTGGACCTAATCATGGATGCAAGGAGACCGACGGGAACTAGCTGGTTTGACGTCATTCCAGCTTATCGTTGGCGAGGGAAATGAAATGACTAAACAGGAAATTGTCAATACAGTTGCTGCGGCTACCGGCTTGACTAAAGTCGAAACGGAAACTGTAATGTCCGGAATTATGGCGACGATTATTGATGCTTTAGCACGTAATGAACGGGTTGAATTACGCGGATTTGGAACCTTCGCTGTCAAACATCGTCAGGCCAAAAAAGCCCGCAACCCTGGTACCGGAGGTGAAATTCAATTACCGGAGCGATACGTTCCAACCTTTAAACCGTCCAAACGAATGCGAACTGTTGTAAATCAAACTATAATGAATAAATAAAGAGGTATTATGCCCTGCGGAAAGAAGCGGAAAAGGCGTAAGATTTCGACGCATAAGCGGAAAAAGCGTCTGCGCGCCAATAGACATAAGAAAAAAAATCGTTAAAAACAGCCGTCCATGGGGCGCTGGATTTTACATACCTGTTTTTATATCTACCTGGTTTTTGGTAGTATTGCGCAGGGTTGGGGAGATAAAGGTCACCAGCGGATAAACCAGGCTGCAGCTCAAATAATTGACGGTAGTTTTGGTCAGTATATAAAATACTATGCTGATTCGCTAGCTAGTCATGCTCCCGATCCCGATGCCTGGAAACGAAATGACCCGGAAGAGGGTCAGCGCCATTATATCGATATTGATCTGTACTCAGCCTATCCTTTTACCGATTTACCACCGACACAAGCTGAATTGATCAGTAGCTTTGGAGTGGAAAATGTTCGTCGCTGGGGGATTGGTCCTTATTGGATTGAAGAATACTCCCGTAATATAATTGAAATGATGAAAGCGGGAGATTGGGCCGGAGTCATCATTCCGCTGGCAGCCCTCGGTCATTATGTTGCTGATTTGCATATGCCTTTGCATGTAGTCGCTAATTATAACGGTCAGTTATCGGGCAATGATGGAATTCATTTCCGCTGGGAGGTACCGATGGTAGATACTTACATTGATACTGTCATTCCGGTCGGAGCTGTCTATCAAATTGATGATCTATTGGTGGAAGGATTCAAGATTGTACGTGAATCATATACTTCACACCATGAAATCCTGCACGCCGATTCTCTGGCCCGAAACGGTCAGACACCGGAAGTCAGGGAATTGTTACGCGGATATGATACCCTTCCTGAAACGAGTGATTATCTGGCTATATTATACCGTGAGTCGGGGCAATTAGCGCAAAATCGAATGAATCAAGCGGCCTTGCGAGTGGCCAGTTTCTGGTATTCTTGCTGGATACAGGCCGGCCAGCCCAGTCCGGAATATTAATGAATAATTCCAAAGTGACCTATAGCGTCGGTGAGCTGACGCAGTTGATCAAAGAATTGTTGGAAGGACACTTCCCATCCGTTTGGGTTTCCGGCGAAATCTCGAATTTTGTCCACCATCGTTCCGGCCATATGTATTTCACGCTAAAGGATAAGCAGGCTGAAATCAAAGCAGTGATGTTTAAAGGTAATAATCAATATCTGCATTTCCGGCCAGAAAATGGCATGCAGATATTAATACAAGGACGTATTTCGGTCTATGAGCAACGTGGTTATTATCAAATAATCGCCACCCGGTTGGAACCGGCTGGGATCGGAACGCTTTATCTGGCTTTTGAAGCGCTGAAAAAACAATTAGCTGCGGAAGGCTTGTTTACTCCGGAGGTTAAACAAAAACTACCTCCCTATCCGAGGCGGATAGGTGTAATTACTTCAGCCACCGGAGCGGCTTTCAGGGATATTATCAAAGTGTTGCAACGTCGAGCACCCCAGGTGCAGATAATATTACGTCCTTCGCTCGTACAGGGCGATACAGCCGCCGATGACATTGTGCAGGCAGTGCTTGAATTTACCACTTATGATCAGGTTGATGTGCTGATAGTTGGCCGGGGTGGAGGTTCACTGGAGGATCTTTGGCCTTTTAATGAGGAAGCGGTAGCGCGCGCTCTTTTTGCCTGTCCAATACCCATTATTTCTGCGGTGGGGCATGAGACTGATACAACCATTGCCGATCTGGTTGCTGACTTGCGCGCACCCACACCTTCGGCCGCCGCTGAGCTGGTAGCGCCTTCGCAAAATGAACTGCTGGGTAATCTGGATTATTTTAGGGAAACGCTTACCATGTTAGTTAGCCGCGAAATCGAAAAGCGCCAGCAACAGCTTGATAACCTAATCGACCGTTATGGCTTTCGGCAACCACTGGAACTGCTTGATATCACCGAAGAGCGACTTGACCGACTCATGAAAGATTTGTTTAAAAGTACACAGATCAGATCGGCTTTATGGCAATCTCAGTTAGTCAGTATTGAGCAACGGCTACAAACCTTGAATCCCAATGCTATCCTATCACGGGGGTATGCCTTGGCTGTGCGAACCAGCGATGGGCGGATCATCCGTACACCGCACGATATAAAATTGGGGCAATCATTCAATTTGCATTTGGCGGAAGGTAAAATCCAGGCGCAAAAAACAGCCAATATTGATGAATGAAACGATCTTTTCACGATGCAATAAAAAAAATAGGGACTATATTTAACCATGCCAAAAAAAACTAAAGCAGCTTCATTTGAGGATGCTTTTCAGCGTCTTGAGAATATCGTTCAGAAATTGGAAGATGGAAAGCTATCCTTGGAAGATAATTTAAAACTATTTGAAGAGGGCATTGAACTCTCCGAATACTGCCGTAAACAATTGCAACAAGCCGAGAACCGGATTAAGACGTTAGTGAAAAAAACCGATGATTCCTTCGAATTGGAGGATTTGGATTGAAGCAACCAGTTAAATTTGCTATCTGGGCTAATACCGACAAGTCTTCGTTCTGGGAACTGTTGCCGGGGATTATAGCGTGGGCGGATGCAAACCGGTTGAAAATCTATTTAACTACTCGTATTTTGTCTGAAATCAAGGATAAAAGTTGCAGCTCATGCGGTGTGATTGAAAATGCCAATGATTTTTTGACTATGGATTTTGTGCTTACCCTGGGTGGCGATGGTACGATTCTCTCGGCGGCCAGGGCTGTGGGTAATCGAAAAACTCCTATTCTTGGTATTCATTTAGGAGATTTAGGTTTTTTGGCAGAAGTGACGGTAAATGATCTGTATTCCCGGTTGGAACAAGTTGCCAAGGGTTATTATTCTACTCAACCGCGGATGGTGTTACGCTGCGAGATTCATAATGGCAGTAAAAGCCGGACATGTTATTCACTTAATGAAATTGTTATTGATAAAGGTAAATCCCATCGGCTGATCTCAGCCCAGTTACAGGCTGCCGGTCGTTTTGTAGCCTCTTATAAAGCTGATGGAGTAATTGTGGCAACACCGACTGGTTCAACCGCTTATTCTCTGGCAGCCGGAGGACCAATTGTAGCACCCGGATTGAGTGCCTTGGTAGTCTCGCCGATCTGCCCGCACAGTCTGACTTATCGACCTTTAGTCCTGCCCGATGATATGGAATTAGAAATAACTTTTCCAGGCGCGATAGCCAAGAATATGGCTGTAACCGTGGATGGACAAATTGTGGAGTATTTGAATAATTCACCTAAGATTATTATTAGAAAAGCTGATCATCAGATTCTAATGATAACCTTTAAAGATAGTAATTATTTTCACACTCTGCGTACAAAAATGGGTTGGGGACGCCGGGGGGATAATTAGTTTGGAGCAGGTGTTCAACCTTCCCGGTTGAACAGCTTGCAGAAGGGGTGCGGAAAGGCTAATAAGCACTGCTACCAAGAGTGCTGAGGAGCAGGTTGGAACTACCAATTAGGCACGATGGATTATTGCCCGATTCCCTTTATCGCGCACCCAGAAAATTAGCTTTGCGTTATTATCGCTCTGAGCCGGAAAAACCTTTTTTATTTCCATTAATAAATGAAAATCATTTCTGTGCGGTGAGCAACTGTGGCTACGTTATAGCTCGCAATGAGGGGCATAATTCGGATCATTTTGAGCCTGATGCTGCCTGAACATACAATCGTCCATCACAACCAGTAAACCAGCGTCTTCCGCTTTCTGAGCTGCCGCTTGATTCACAACTCCGTCTTGCAGCCAGACCGCTTGAGCGCCAATAGTGATCGCCTGATCGATAATTGGTTCTACCTGGTCCGAACGGCGAAAAACTTCCACTATTTCAACCGGATTTGGAATGCTCTTCAAATCAGGGTAGCATTTTTCACCAAGAATTTCAGCATGACCCGGATTGACCGGAATTATTTTGTATCCCACAGATTGCAGATATGTTGCTACATTATTACTGGGACGTTCCGGTTTGGGTGAGAGACCGACAACAGCAATAGTATTCAGCTCTAGAATTTCTTTGATTGTCTCAGCTTCATTCATAGGATACTCCTGAATAGACAGCAATTAACTGTTTGATGTTTTACGTTTAAAAAGGTTACCAATAATATATCCGGCCAGGTCG
>DAOWAH010000086.1 GCA_030634675.1 Fidelibacterota bacterium | reverse complement strand
TACCATCTGTCCAATGCTCTGACCTGCTCTGGTTGTCACAGTGAAATCACCAATGATGACGGAAGCGAACCGGCGCACATTTGGACCGCTGCTGATTGTCAGTCCTGCCACGGAAGCACGAAACCGGTTTACCATACAATGGAGTGGTCCTGGCTGCATGGTAGTGAGGTTACGCACGCTACCCAGAGCAGTTGTAACACTTGTCATGCCCAAGCCAGTTGCGATGCCTGTCACCAGGTTCAGGAGGTAGAACCTAAAGTTCACCCCGCTGGATTCATACTCAGCCACGGATTTGAGGCTTATGCCGGTCTGGCCGATTGTGCGGTTTGCCATAGCCGGAATGATTGCCAGGGTTGTCACGACCAAAATCTGATCATGCCAATGGACCATAATTTTCCGGATTGGGCAAACCAGTCCGGGGGGTTGCATACGGAAAATGCAATGGACAATCCTGATATCTGTCTGGTCTGTCATGAACCGGCAGTTGATCTTACCTGCATCAGATGCCATACCAACTGATCAGCGGTATAAGTTATGAAACAGTTAATTATATTATTGATCATTGTTTGGTTACTGAGTGGTTGCGCTGAAGACCGTACGGCACCAATCCACCCGGATGGTTGGACGGATGCTGTCAGTGAAAATTCGCATATCGCGAAAATTCAAGTTAATGGAATTGAAAATTGCCGAACCTGCCACGGGGGTGCTGATTACGATGATTATTATGGCGGCAGCAGTGGCATTTCCTGCTACGAATGCCATGAAGGCGGACCAAGCGGCCATCCGAACTATGATTACTGGATGCGAGATACTAGCAGTAGCCAATTCCATGGAACTGTTGCAGTGCAAAAAGGGTTTTCCTATTGCGACGATTGTCATTCCATCGATGCTTCAATCGGGATAACCGGACACACATGTACTGTTTGTCATTAGGTTAATAATTAGTTAATATTGATTTAATCAAATAACCATTCAGCATGAGGTAACGAAATGAAAAAATTAATGATTCTGATTACGGTCACCGGTTTTATTTTTGCACAGGGTTTTGATTACGTAGGAACAAATAAATGTGGTATGTGCCATAAGAGCGCTAAAAAAGGCGCTCAGCTCAAGGTTTGGGAAGCAAGTGCCCACGCAAGTGCCTTTGAGACGCTGAAGAGCGAGGAATCCGCCAAGATTGCTGAGAAAATGGGTTTAAAAGTACCGGCCTATGAAGCTGCCGAGTGTCTAGGATGCCATACAACCGGTTATGATAACGGCGGCTATGAGGTCAAAGATACTACATTCTGGGAACAGGTAACCGATAAAGGTAAACCTACCAAAGAAGTGAAATTGATGACCGGCCTGCAATCGGTCAGTTGTGAAGCTTGCCACGGAGCCGGTAGTAAATATAAATCCAGTAAAGTAATGAAAGAGATTTACGCTGGAACTTTGGATGGAAAAACAGTCGGGCTGGTGAAACCGACTGAAGTGACCTGCAAGACCTGTCATAACGAGAAAAGCCCGACCTTCAAATCATTTGTATTCGCCGAAAAAGTTAAGGAGATTGCGCACCCGTTCCCGCCTGAAATGACAGAATAGGAAATTTATGATCGAATTAATGCGGAGGGGGAATCCGCTTAAATTTTTAATCCTGCTGTGGATACCCCTGGTTGTTTTTGGGCAGGATAATGAAACCTGTGTTATGTGCCATGAAGACGAAGACCTGTCGGTCATTCGCCGGGGCCTGGAATTATCGTTATATGTAACTGACGAACACCTGGAGGGAACGCCCCACGAGGGGTTCGATTGTATTGACTGCCACACAGCCCTCGAAGGCGTTGAGGATTTTCCCCATGATCCGCTGGTGGCGTTACCGGATTGTGGTACCTGCCACGAGGATGCCCAGGAAGAGTTCATCGATGGATTCTTTCGTCCGTTGCGGGACAAGGGTTATACCGCAATCCCAACCTGTTCCGATTGTCACGGCAAGCATGAAGTCAGTTGGCAGGGACAGCCCCGGCAGGTCTGTGGCGTCTGTCATCAGGATATTGTGGAAGATTTTTTCCATTCCGCCCACTGGGATGAAGAAACAGAAACATCCGATGTAACCTGTGTATCTTGCCATTCACCCCATAATAAACTGGAAAGGGAGGATTACAGTCCAGGCGAATGGAAAATCCATCTGACCGAATCCTGCCGGATATGCCACTTGGAAAATGTGGAAAATTATGATCTGAGTGGCCACTACCGTGAAGTACTTGCTGGTAATTTGAATGCACCGGTTTGTTCAGATTGCCATGCCCGTCATCGTGTTTTATCTCCCCGGGATGCAAACAGCGAAGTATCCGTGGCCCGTCTGGATTTGGTATGTTCTAATTGTCACCTGGGATATGAAGCCTCGATTCATCGCCCTGAAACTGATAGTGATCCCCGACTGGAAACCTGTGTGGTCTGCCATACCGGCCACCAGACTGAGATGGTGGGTACCGCCGCAACCAGTGTTTTCGATATTAAGCTGGATCAAGTCTGTTTACGTTGCCATACCGATAATCTATTGACGGATGAAAGCGACGCTCACGGCACCATTCACCGGGATGAGTTAGCGAAAGTATCAAACGGTCAAGCCAGTAATTGCGGTAATTGTCATACCTACCATTTTCTGGCACCCAATCATCCCGGTGATCGAGCTTTGGAAAAATCCTGTATCGACTGCCATCCGAATAAACAGCAGCAATACGAACAGTCGACCCATTTTATTTCTTATCAAAAAGGTCATGCCGAGGCACCTACCTGCATAACCTGCCACGATGATCGGCGGATAAAAAAATCGGAAGAACAATTTCTTGGCGAATCAATTATCACCTTATGCGCCCGTTGCCATACGGATCGTAGTTTAACCATGAAATTCCAGTTAAATCCCAACGTGCTGGAGGGTTATAACACATCCTACCATGGTCAGATGTATCAACTTGGTTTTCAGGGAGAAAAATTTGCTACCTGCATTTCTTGTCATGACCACCATTCGATTCTGCCCAGTGATAATCCGGAATCGACAATTCATAAATCACATATCGTTGCTACCTGTTCCCGTTGCCATGAGGATGTAAACGAGAATTTTGTTCAATATCTGCAGCATTATACACCCATGGCCCAGGAATCAAACCAGGTTCTGAATTTCATTCATCATGCCATGATAATCCTGCTGACTAGTGTACTGGTCGTCTTTGGTGGGCATACTGTGCTGTGGCTGATCAGACTTCTGGTCAAGCGTTTGCGCCATGGACCATTGAGTAAACCAACTAAGTCTAATCACAGGGTTAAACGATTTACGCCACTTGAAAGAGCCTTGCACATAGGTATGATCCTCAGTTTTATGACACTTGCATCAACCGGATTACCACTAAAATACAGTCACTCGGAGATGGCTAACTGGTTTGTACATAATATTATCGGATTCCAGTTTGCTGCGATAGCCCATCGTATTGCGGCCAGTCTAATGGGTGTCGTATTTTTTGTACATCTAGCAATATTATTCCGCAAGGCCGTTCTTGAGAAGAAAAAAGGTATATTTTGGGGACCGGATAGTCTGGTTCCAAATCCTCAGGATTTCGTGGATTTCTATCAGCATATCCTGTATTTTATCGGGATTAAAAAATCAGAACCGCCTTTCGGACGCTGGACCTATTGGGAAAAATTTGATTATTTTGCGGTATTTTGGGGCATGTTCGCCATCGGTGCCTCCGGTTTAGCCTTATGGTTCCCGGAATTAATATCGCGGATTTTCCCGGGTTGGATGATTAATGCTGCGCATATCATCCATTCGGAGGAAGCTTTATTGGCAACAGCATTTATATTTACCGTTCATTTTTTCAATACCCATTTACGCCCAGACACATTTCCAATGGACGAATCCATTTTCTCCGGTCATGTGACGGAGGAGCGGTTTGAAGAAGAACGATCATTACAAAAAGAAGTCCTGACGGAATTGGAATATCAGGACATTTTAACCAACCCTCTCCCCAACTGGAAACGTTGGGTATTTCGGATCGCCGCCTACACATTCCTGACTATCGGTCTGATCTTACTGATTCTGATTTTAGTTGGAACCTTCTCTTAGGGAGTAATTTTTTGGGGGACCTATGAATAAGCGACACAATTTTGTGATTCGGAGCCTGGGTGTTCTGCTGATCCTGGCTGGTGGACTACTTTGTGCCCAGGAAGATATTGAATTTCTTGACAGCGATGCCTGTAGCGATTGTCATGAAGAAAGTAGTTACAATACCCTGATAGAGGATGATCTATCCAATTCGTCCCATGCAGATCTGGAATGCCTGGATTGCCATCTGGTAGTACAGGAACTTGGAATCGATCATTCCGAAGGCTTTGAATCAGATTGTCAGGATGTATGTGAATCCTGTGGAATCTGCCATGAAGAAGCCAGCGAGGAGTTTAATACCAGTGTCCATGGTGTCTCAATCTGGCAGGAAGATTCTGATATGGAAGCGGCTTATTGTTATAGTTGTCATGGTAGTCATAATATCCTGCCAGCCGATGATCCTGAATCACTGACCTATCCCCCGAATCTGGCCAATACCTGTGGGCAATGCCATGCCAAGCCTGAATTGGTCGAAAAATACAACATCCCCGATCTACACCCGGTAGAACTGTTTTCCAAAAGTTATCATGCTAAGGAATTGGGAACGAACGGCAATCTACTGGCCGCTACCTGTAATGATTGTCATGGCGTGCATGATATCAAGACCAATACAGATCCCACGTCAACGATAAGCCATTCCAATATATCCACGACCTGTGGCGTCTGTCATAAAACCATTTATGAATTATATACCAAAAGCGTGCATTGGGAGGCATTGGTCAGGGGAGAAAGGGAATCGCCAAGTTGTATCGATTGTCATGGTGAACACGAAATCGTAGACCCGCATGATCCCGATTCACCGATTTCAAAAAGGAGATCGGCGGAAAAAACCTGTGCCCGTTGTCATACTGATGAGCAAATGATCCGTAAGTATGGTCTGATATCGGGGAAAGTTTCAAGCTATCAGGACAGTTATCATGGATTAGCTGTAATCAAAGGCGATAAAGACGCTGCCACCTGTTTTGACTGTCATGATGCTCACTTCATCCTATCGGCCAGCGACTCTCGTTCCACGATCCATCTGTCCAATTTGAGTGAAACCTGCGGCGAATGTCACCCGGGAGCAACGGAAAATTTTTCCCAATCCTATACCCATAAATCCGTTATTCTGGCAGAAAAGCCGGTAGAATACTATGTGAAGATCATTTACATCATTTTGATAGTGGTGGTGATCGGGGGCATGTTCATCCATAATTTGATAATCTTTGTGGAACTGATGATTCAGAAATACCGGAATGAGGGACCGCAGGATTACATTCAACGTTACACAAAATCACAGATCTGGCAGCATATTCTATTGATAATATCCTTTTTTACCTTAGTGATTACCGGGTTTGCCTTAAAGTACCTGGACACTTTCTGGGCTGACCTGCTGAGTATGATTGGATTAACCGAAACGGTACGTGGAATTGTACATCGTACTGCTGCTATCCTGATGATTGTAGTATCTATTTGGCACTTAATCGAAGCCATGGCGATTAATAGTGGACGTCATTTTTTCAAAGCCTTGTTACCGGGAATCAGTGACATCAAGGGCTTCTATAAATTGATGCTTTATAGCCTGCATTTGTCCAAGGAAGAGCCTCAATTTGATGATTTTGACTATACAGAGAAAGCCGAATACTGGGCATTAATCTGGGGAACAGTTGTCATGGTTGTTACAGGATTCATTTTATGGTTCCCAGTATTTTTCACACAATTTTCACCGCTTTGGATGATAAAAGTTGCAGAAGTATTTCATTTGTACGAAGCTTGGCTGGCAACACTGGCCATATTTGTATGGCATTTCTTTTTTGTGATTCTCCATCCTAAGGAATATCCGATGAGCATGACTTGGCTTCATGGCCGGATGACGATTGCTGAATACAAGCATAAGCATCCGCTTGGCTACCAGCGAATTATGGATGAAGTTGAAGCCGTTAAAAATGGAAAACTTGCGCTTGGGAGAGTATCATTTCAGGCACAGGAATACGTGCGTAGACATAAGTTAGAGTACATGGATCATTCCTGAGTGCAGACTGCATAAAGGTAAGAACCGGAATTTATTAGCATTTCCATCAGGTACTGTCAGTTGGAAATACGGATCGAAGTAGTAGGTTTAATATTACCCGCCTATGCAGATCGGGGACTTTGGTTGGCAGGCCCAGCCTGCACTTTGTTTCGGCGGGCAGGCAGCGGAGTAGGCTAAAGCCGTGGGGCTCCACAAACGGAAATAATTACTGATATCTATATACTTCCAGATACTGGATAAGTATGGAAGCCTCCTTGTGTTTGCATCTTAAGGACCACGCGGGCATTACGGAATTAGATAATTAATTATTCTGGAAGTGTAAATGTTATCGCAGTTGCAGAGAACATTTTCTGCAAAAATGGATCGATTTCTGATCGATATCTTCCACATAAGTCGCTGAGCGCATGACACATTCCAGGTCACTACAATGTCGCAGTCCAAACATGTGACCCAGTTCGTGAATCACGCATTTCATGAGTCGTTGATGGTACAATTCATCATTGCCTGGCATGCCATAGAATTCATTTTTCAGGCGGTAGTCCGACACAACACCAGCCTGGCCGCCCAAGTAAGCCTGGCCAAATATAAAGGTCAGTACAGGAATATAAATATCAACTCCGGTTAAACAAATGATCTTATCCTGATTATCCGGTACCTGATCAAGGAGTTGAGATAATATATCGTTGGCGGAATATTGGACGCGTTCGGGATTAAAATACTGGCTCAGATCGAAATACTGTTCTTTAATTCTGGTAATGTAATTGAATTGATGCCGGATAGCATCCTGCAATTGTTGAAGAATATTA
>DAOWAH010000080.1 GCA_030634675.1 Fidelibacterota bacterium | reverse complement strand
GCGGCGAGATCGATAAGGACTGGTTTACTTCCAATTTCGTTGGCAAACAGATATTTAATCCCAGTGGTAAGTTGGTCAGTATTCAAATTGTAAAGGGTACCGTAGATGAATCCAGAGCTGAAGCTTATCATCAGGTCGATGAAATTTCCGGAGCCACATTGACGACAAAGGGAATGAATATTTTCATTGAGCAAGATTTAAAAAACTATCTGCCGTTTTTTAAACTAACGCATCAAACGGAGGAAAGTTAAATGGGATTATTAAGTAAAAAATCACAGCTGGTCTTAAAAGATCCTCTGATGAGTAATAATCCGATTGCTTTTCAAGTACTCGGTATCTGCTCTGCTCTGGCTGTGACGGTGAAAATGGACACGGCCATCGTAATGACACTGGCGGTTGTCTTTGTATTATCCATGTCCAATACGATCATTTCTCTCCTACGCAATTTTATTCCCGGTCGGGTACGGATTATCGTCATGCTTGCAATCATTGCTTCTCTGGTAATCTTAACCGACCAGGTGCTGCAGGCTTATGCCTATGATATGAGCAAGCAGCTATCGGTTTTCGTTGGATTGATAATAACCAATTGTATCGTTCTCGGCCGGGCCGAAGCATTTGCTATGCAAAATTCAGTTGGTAAAGCATTCTTAGATGGTGTCGGTAATGCTTTGGGCTACGGAATTATCCTGATAGCCGTTTCCTTTTTCCGAGAGTTATTCGGCAGCGGGTCGATTTTGGGATTTGTAGTTATTCCGGAATCATTCTATTCCGCCGGTTACGAAAACGTCGGACTGATGGTCCTGTCTCCGGGAGCATTTATTATTCTCGGATTAATCATATGGGTCCAACGTTTGATAACCAAAGTGGAAGAGGAGGCCTGAGATGTTGGAGCATTATTTAAGTCTGGCAGTTAAGTCTATTTTCATTGAAAATATTCTATTGGCCTATTTCCTTGGAATGTGCTCGTTTCTGGCCATTTCAAAAAAAGTTGAAACTTCGATTGGATTGGGTCTTGCGGTTGTCTTCGTTTTATCGATTACCGCTCCGGTAAATTGGTTTTTGCACACTTATCTGTTAAAAGATGGAGCCTTGGCTTGGGCCGGTTTACCTGATATGGATCTGAGCTACCTGAATTTCATTATTTTTATTGCAACAATAGCGGCCATGGTCCAGTTGGTCGAAATGATCATGGATCGCTTCACACCGGCGCTATATTTAAGCCTCGGTATTTTTCTGCCGTTGATCGCAGTTAACTGTGCCATTCTAGGTGGTTCATTATTCCTGGTTGAGCGTAATTATAATCTGGGAGAATCGGTAGTATTTGGTTTTGGTTCCGGTATCGGCTTTTTTCTGGCCATCACCACTATGGCAGCTATCAGGCATCGTTTACGCTATTCAAATGTACCCCCGGCTCTGCGCGGTCTGGGCATCACAATGTTGCTTACCGGCTTGTTGTCCATGACCTTCATGGCCTTTTCAGGCATCGATTTATAGGAACGAATTATGATAACAGCAATAACAGGCGTCATTGTATTTACCGGAGTTATTCTCCTGTTGGTTCTTCTGTTGAATTTCGCTGAGAAAAAACTGTTACCCCAGGGCGAAGTCGAAATCCTGATCAATAACGATAAGGATAAAAGTGTAAAAGTCCGGCCGGGTTCAACCTTATTGACTGCTTTGGCGGGACATAAGATATTCATTCCTTCTGCTTGCGGTGGCGGCGGTACCTGTGCCCAATGTAAATGTCAGGTACTGGAAGGTGGCGGGGAGCTATTACCTACGGAAACGGGTCATATCAATCGCGCTGAAGCTAAAGATCATTACCGTCTGGCCTGTCAGCTCAAGGTGAAACAACCATTGAAAATTCAGATACCAGATGAAATTTTCAATATCAAGAAATGGGAATGCATTGTCCGCTCCAACGATAATGTCGCCACATTTATCAAGGAACTGGTCCTGGAGTTGCCCCCGGGAGAAATTCTTGATTTCAAAGCCGGTGGTTATATACAGCTCGATATCCCCAAATATGAACTGGATTACAGTGAATTTGATATTGCTGAAGAATATCGTGGTGACTGGGATAAATATGATATGTGGCGTTATCATTCCAAGAATGATGAAGGTCTGTTCAGAGCTTACAGTATGGCAAATCATCCGGCGGAAGGTAATATTGTGATGTTGAACGTGCGGATTGCTTCACCACCGCCTAACCTACCTGATGTTCCTCCGGGAATTGCTTCGTCTTTTATGTTCAACCTGGAGCCAGGTGATAAAGTATTTGTATCCGGTCCCTATGGTGAATTCTTTGCCCGGGAAACGGATCGGGAAATGATGTATATTGGTGGCGGAGCAGGAATGGCGCCCATGCGCAGTCATATATTTGACCTGTTCCATACCAAGCGAATAAAGCGGCTGGTGACTTTCTGGTACGGCGCTCGTTCTTTACGCGAAATGTTCTATGATGAGGATTTCAAAGCAATTGCCGCCGAATTTCCCAATTTTAAATATAATGTGGCTTTGTCGGAACCACTACCGGAGGATAATTGGACTGGTCCCACCGGATTCATCCACCAGGTGGTCTATGATAATTATCTGAGCAAACACGAAGATCCAACTGAGATTGAATATTATATGTGTGGTCCGCCAATGATGATTAGCGCTGTGGATAAAATGTTGTATGATCAGGGCGTAGATAAAGATATGATCGCCTATGATGAATTTTAATGGTGACGATTAAATTGATCTTTCTGAGAGCCCAACTGCTGTTGGGTTCTCTTTTTTTGTTGATTATACTCTATGGGTGCAGCCAAAATCCGAAAGAATTGGTAATAAACGGTCGTACAATGGGCACCACCTATCTGGTGAAATTGGTCGTGGAAAAGGGCTTGACTCCGGACCAGGTAATTATCAAGACCGCAATTGACAGTCTTTTAAGCGAGATAAATCATCAGATGTCAAGCTGGGATCCCAACAGTGAGATTTCTGTTTTCAACCGGTTGAATACCGCGCAGCCATTTACGGTTTCGCAGAACTTTATCAAGGTTGTCAAACATGCTCTGGAAGTATCTTATTTAACTGCTGGTGCGTTTGATATTACGGTGGGGCCATTAATCGATTTGTGGGGCTTCGGAGCCGGAGCCAATGTCGATCATTTTAATCCTCCTGAACCAGAAGAAATTTCTGCGATCCTTAACAGAATTGGTTATCGGAAAATTGGTGTCCACCAGTCACAATTGAATAAACTTGATCCAGCGGTTTCCATAGATCTAAATGCTATTGCCAAGGGCTATGGTGTCGATGTTGTATCAAATTGGCTGCACGCAGAAGGATTTGCGGATTTTTTAGTTGAGATCGGGGGGGAAATATATTGTAAAGGTACCAATCGGTCAAAATTACACTGGCAGATTGGTATCGATAATCCCCTATTGGATGCCATTCCCGGACGTGACATTATGGCAATTGTCGATTTAAGCGATCAGGCTATGGCCACCTCGGGAGATTACCGGAATTATTTTGAGTACGATGGTCAATTATTTTCTCATGTGGTTGATCCACGAACCGGTTATCCGGTCGAAACCGCTGTTGCATCCGCCACTGTAGTAGCGCCAACCTGTATGGCTGCTGATGCCCTGGCTACCAGCCTAATGGTAATGGGTGTCAAACCGGGACTAGAATTAATTGAATCATTGGAGGATGTGGAAGCACTGCTGATTCTGCGGGATGGTAAGGATCAATTCGAGCTGCTGAAAAGTAGCGGAATGGAGGTACGGGAGAAGAAGTAGGATGGAGCCTGGAGCGCTGGCCTCGAGGTGCTGAGGGGTAAAGCAGCAGTCGCGATCAGGATTAGTGATTTTTATATTGATACTTACGAGTTATATAAAATAGTTCGCAGCGTTCACTGCGAACTCAGATGTTAACTCGATTTATTTTCGCATTTCTCCGGATCACCGTCGCAAGTGGGGCAGCTTAGTACTTCACCTTTTACAGTTATTCTATGACCGCCACCACAATGGCCGGAGATTGGTTCACGTTTAAAAAATAATCCCAATGACAGACCGGCAATGGCCAGTCCCATAATCACAATCGTTATAAGCATCTGCATGAATAAATTTACGTGTTTTGTTAAATTCGGTTCCATCAAATCTTCACGGAAAACTAATTTGTCAATTAGCCGACAATATAATAAACTAGGAGAATTATTTTCCAATTCCCACGACAGTTTTACCGAGGATTTTATCGATGATTTGACTATCATTAAACAGCCTTATTTATGTACCTTCAGCGCTTGTATTAAGTCGATAAATAAATGAAACTTTTCAAGGCAATCAGAGAATGAAACAAATCCGCCGGATCTTTTTATCAGTTCTGTTTGGTTTATTGCTGACTTCCGGAATTATTTTGGCGGATACAGTTGGGGATGTAACTGAAGGAGAGATTGTTCATGTGATTGCCGAGCATCATTCGGCGCCGCATGTGGATGGCGCTCATTTATCAATAATCTGGGCGGTACCCTTTTTTGGTATTCTATTGTCAATTGCTGTATTTCCTCTGGTTGCTCCGCATTTCTGGCATCATCATTTTGGCAAAGTGGCCGCATTTTGGGCTATTATTCTGATTATTCCATTTATAATATTTCAAGGGCTATCGGTTACCGTCTATGAGCTGCTGCATGTATCGTTACTGGAATACATACCTTTTATAATCTTATTATTGGCATTATTTACTATCTCCGGAGGTGTTCGAGTAACCGGAAGTTTGCAGGGCTCACCAATTGTGAATACAGGAATTATTATCTTGGGTACGATCTTAGCGAGTTGGATGGGGACTACCGGTGCTGCCATGTTGTTGATACGTCCATTAATTCGGGCTAATAAATGGCGTAAAAACAATGTGCATGTGATTGTCTTTTTCATTTTCTTAGTGGCAAATATCGGTGGCTCTTTAACTCCGTTAGGTGATCCTCCACTTTTTTTAGGATTCCTGAAAGGGGTTGATTTTTTCTGGACTACTACCAATATGTTAATGCCCATGTTAACGGCAGTAGCTTTCCTGTTGGTATTATTTTTTGGACTTGATTCATATTTCTATTGGCAAGAGCAAATTCCAACTGAGATTTCCAATTCCATAAATAAGGTTAAATTCGGTTTGGAAGGTAAGGTCAATTTAGTTTTACTGTTGGGAGTAATCGGCGCCGTATTATTAAGTGGTTTCTGGCATCCCGGTATATCTTATAACGTTTATCATGTTGAGGTAGAATTGCAAAATCTTGTTCGCGATGTCCTGTTACTAAGTCTGACGGTTGCGAGCTGGAAAATAACATCATTGGATGTACGAAAAGCTAATGAATATTCATGGTTCCCAATCATGGAGGTGGCCAAATTATTCGCTGGTATTTTTGTGACAATAATCCCGGCGATAGCAATCCTTAAGGCTGGGACGGATGGTGCTCTGAGCCTGGTAATAAAGTCGGTATCGGACAGTCATGGCAATCCGGTCAATTATATGTATTTTTGGGCTACCGGTGTATTATCCAGTTTTTTAGACAATGCACCAACTTATCTGGTATTTTTCAATACTGCTGGGGGTGATCCGGTTTCATTGATGACTACCGGAAAGCAGACTTTGTTGGCTATCTCGGCCGGAGCGGTATTCATGGGTGCCAATACTTATATTGGCAATGCTCCTAATTTTATGGTAAAGTCAATTTCGGAAGAAGCCGGTATCAATATGCCGAGTTTCTTTGGCTATATGTTAAAGTACTCGATACCGATTTTAATTCCGATTTTTATCATCATCAGCCTGATTTACTTCTGATGCGCATAACCCGAGTTACTACTAAAACCGGTGATGGAGGAAATACACGGTTGGGAAACGGTCAAAAAGTGGGAAAAGAACACTTGCGAGTTCGCTGTCTCGGAGGTCTGGATGAATTAAATTCCCAATTAGGGCTAACAATTTCTGTGGTGGAGGATGGAGGAACAAAAACGGAATTACAGAAAATTCAGAATGATCTGATGAATATCAGTGGTGAAATCTCATTACCTGATAAGACCTCGGATTTGTTAGATAGAAACAGGGTTGTCACATTGGAAAAGCGCATACAGCAAATGAATGCGGTTCTTCCCAAGCTGAAAGAATTTCTTCTCCCGGGCGGAGACGAATTTACCGCGCGCCTGCATGTTACCAGAGCTGTGTGCCGTCGTGTGGAATGTGATCTCGTAGCATTATTCAGAACCGAATCAATAGATCAACAATTAATTGTTTATATCAATCGGTTATCGGATTTTTTCTTTGTGTTAGCCCGTTATGCTAACCAGGTAGCGGGTAATAATGAATCAATTTGGGAACATCCTGCTTAGAAATACAGTTATCCGATCTTACTTGCTTATGATAATAAAAACCGGTAGAATTTGTGATAATTACATTAAGATGAGGTATATTTAAACCTTTTGGGCATGCCGAAGATGATCGATTGGGAAATAATACATAAACTGATAGCCGATGCCAAGCGGATTTTATTAACTACCCATGAAAATCCGGATGGCGATGGGCTTGGCTGTGCCAGCGCGATGCTACATTATTTAAATGGGCTGAAGTTAGAGACTCGTATCGTTTGCGCCACTGAATTACCTAAGGAATATGCCTTTTTATCCTATGCCGAATCAGTGGAATGCTATGAACCGCAAATCCATGATGAATGGCTGGCAACTGTTGACCTGGTGCTTGTGTTTGATATTGGTGATTTTAGAAGATTACGGGGTATCGGCCAGCAAATTCTGGCCAATAACATCCCTACCATAAACATTGATCATCATGTGCAAACCAACAATGGTCAGTTCAATTATAATTTTATTGATTTAAAAGCAGCCGCCACTGGTGAAATGCTTTATGACTTCTTTAAACCCCTGTATCCGGACAGCCTTCCGTTACCCATTGCAGAGGGCCTTTATACGGCTATTATTAACGATACCGGTTCTTTCCGCTACAGTAACACTACTGAACGTTGCCATGAAGTGGCGATCGAATGCATCCGAGTGGGTATACAACCACATAAAATTTATCAAAATATCTATGAATCAAATTCTAT
>DAOWAH010000295.1 GCA_030634675.1 Fidelibacterota bacterium | reverse complement strand
TCAATGGGTAGTGGAATTACCGTTCATGCGATTTGTGAAGGGGTTGCCGATTGGCAGCCCTTTTTTTTATATCACCGTTGATTCCTGCTCATCCATTGGCTCGATATTATGTGCGGGGTCGGTGGGTTTCAGGATAATACCTTTTCCCGTTACTCCATCAATATAAATTGGTAGACAATGTTTTGATTGCAGCCAACTAATGTAGGGCGTTTCAGCTGCCGGGGTAATCGTCTCTAACCAATCCCAATCGAACAGATCCGTTTTATTTTTAGGATTGATTGTGAAATAAGCAATTTTCATTCCAGTTACTATCTGGAAAAAGTGACTGCCAAAAGAAGGATCAATGTTATAGTTACCAAGCCCCACTTCAACTATTACTTTAGCATTAGATATTTGATCCCAACGAACCGGTATCCCTAGCCAGGGATCGGCTGAACCCCAGCGACCGGGGCCTATCAGGATATATGATTTATTTTTGCCATACTCATGATTGAATCTTTCAATCTCTGCGGCGATATCAATGGTCTTCGCAGGGTTAAATGCATCCTTTTTTACCAAAAGAATGTTACTAATGTTGTCGATTGTGCCATTACCTAAAGTTATAGCACTACTGGTTAGGATATCCTCGGAATGGATATGATCCATTCCAATAGTAGATTCAAACTTTGTGTTATGCATGGGACGAATCTGGACTAAGCAGAATTCAGGTTTTTCGCTTCTATCAAGTGGCATATTGACGGCAAACTCGATTTCGACCGGGCCACCGAAAGCTATCATACCGATATTCAATAAATCTTCTAATAATTCAGCAAGGGGGAATAGTTTCCATTTTAAAATTGGGGCAAAAGTAACTACGCGTGTTCCCTTATAACGCAGTGAATCACGAATGACCGCATCATCACTTGAGATAACACTTCCGGCAAATTTTAATACTCCATCTTTTTCAGCTTGGTCCAGGGATAATTTGACCAGATTGGTTAGCTCTGTATAATGGGACACCCGTTTTTGATGTTTTAAGCGGAGCGCATAATATGAATTTTGAGATGCGGCGAGAGTGGCTTTTATTGAATAAAATTGAGGTAGAATGGCTGGATATTTCGGTGAAAAACGCAGTGCCTTTTCACCCTCAACAATCGTTCGACCCAGACCCAATGCCAGAAATGCAACCCCTTCTTCACGTTGCATGTATGAAACCGGGTAATAATTATAGTTTTGAGTAACACCACTGAAAGTAGGATAGTAATGATCAGCATGTCTTTGTCCCACTAATTCCTGAATTACCACGGCCATTTTTTCTTCTTCTAAACGGTGAGTTGTTTTACTGATGATGGCACGTGGTTCCTGATGAAACATTGAAGCATATACAAGTTTAATTAAATTGCACAATCCCTCAACTCGGGCCTGTAAACTACGGGCGTTGTTCGGATACATAAAGGTTGTGTAAGCGCCTGCCAGGGACTGGTAAGGGGAATCTTCCAGAAGGCTGGATGAACGCACGGCCAACGGATATTTGATCTTAGATAAAAGTACTTTTAATGTGTTGAGTAATTCGTTTGAAAAAGTGCCACCACTGAACAAGCGGTCAATTTTTTTATTATCGGTCAGGCCAAGAACCTGTTTCCACAGTTGATTATGACTCATGAATCGATCAAATTCATCGGTTCCCAGGATTGCAACCCGTGGTACTCGAATCTCTATTTCAGGATATTTAGAACTGATTTCCGATTCTTCAAGTATTTTTTCCGCAAAGGCAAGTCCTCTGGCTTTACCACCCATGGAACCCTGGGCCAGACGTATCAGGTTTACCGACGGGTTGAATGAATCGCTGGCAAAGTCTATTACCTGTCCTGCCTTTTGCAAGGAGCGACCCTCTTGGATGAACCGAATTATTGCTTGACGATGTTCAGAGGTACTTTTAAAATGAGATTCACGAAGCGGTCGTATGTTAGAAGCCGATTCAAATTCTCCTCGCGCCGAAAGCCAATTGGAAAAATGATTATGATTTGCGTGGTAAATAAAGGACTCGTCAGGTACTGTATTGAGTAATTGCATTAAACTATCTAAACTGGCTGCCATAGCAATTGACTTGCCATCAGGCAGACGAAATATAAAATCACCAAATCCAAAGTTTGCGATGATGAATTCTTCAATGTCATGCAGTAACCGGGTAGACTTTTTGTATAAAAAATGAGCATTAATCCCATGCGCCAAATCACGAATATCTTGATCCCTGGATTGTAACATGATTGGCATCACCGGGTCTTGTTTCCGAACCCACTTAGCAAATTTCAATCCGGCTTCCGGATTTTTTTTGCCTTTGTAGGGGAAATTAATATCAGAAATAATCCCTAATACATTCTTATGATAGCGGCGATAATATTTTTGCGCCTCTTCATAAGTACCGGTTAATAATATTTTTGGCCGACCGCGCAAGTGGAAAAGGCGTTGTGCGGCCGTAAGACTTGTACTAACCAGTTGATTTGTATAATTCACAATCACCTTATAAATCAAGGGTAAGATTATGGAATAATCCCGTGGCGTATCTTCAATAACAATAATGATTCTTACATCGCCGATTCGCACGTCCCGCGGGGCATTTTGCCGATCCTCGACATACTTAATAATCGTTGGAAATACATTAGCATGGCCTGACCACACGAAAATTTTATCGAGTGAAGAATTAGCCGTATCCAAAGGCATTTTGGCAACTTCTGTTTCATCCGCGGCTAATAGAATAACTGGTTTTCGAGGGTATAATTCTTTGACTTTTGCACCGAATGTGATCGGATCCATATCGGAAATACGCGCCATTACAATTACCAGGTCAAATTTTCGTTTAGATAGTCTTGCCAAAGCATCCGTGGCAGTGGACTCGCGC
>DAOWAH010000203.1 GCA_030634675.1 Fidelibacterota bacterium | reverse complement strand
CAACGTGTTAAGGATTATGACCGCCTGCAAATGCGTGATCTAATGTATAAATTCCATGTTTTTCAGATTGGTTTATTAAAAGCTCCATTCCCGGTGGTGGCAGCCATCAATGGACACTGTATCGGCGGTGGTTTTATCATCGCCCTCAATTGTGATTACCGTATCGCTCTTAATCGTGATTACAAAATCGGGTTGAATGAGATGGCGCATGGTATCAGACTGCCCCCCATTGCGACAGAGCGCATTATCCAGCTTGAAAAACAGAATTTGATAAAATCCATTCCTGATGGTCAAATTATGACACCGGATATAGCGCATGATTTGGGTTTGGTTGATCAATTGTTGAATTTGAATGGACTAATCGGGCGTTCAATCGATTTAATCAATGATTTTAATATAGTTCGAAAGCGGAGCAATAATTCAGCTTTACTAGACATATTGTCAAAAGATTTCAATCAGCAATATCGACCATTTCTAAATACCTGGTTTTCCCCGGCAGCGCAAAAGCATATTTCCGGACTTGTAAAACAGTTAAATTATTCATTGTAAACTTAAATTTCCCATTTTAAACTATAATTATTGAATTTTGTCGACGAAAAACGCTTGACAAATACGGGTTGCGCGTGCTACACTTACCGTCGAAGAATCTGTTTTTCTGTAAAGAACCAACAAAGGAGTTATTTATGGCTGAAGTCGTGAAACAAACGGGCATTCGCAAAGAGAAAGGCTTTTTATACTATTTGGGGAAGGATGGAAACGTTTGGCGTTCCAAAATGGCGCGTGCTGGTAAAGGCGGCGGAGAAGCTGCAAAAGTAGCCAACGCCGGTGTCACTCGTGAATCCGGTTATCTGTATTTTATCGATAAAGATGGTAACGTAGCCCGGGCGAAAATGGCCCGCGGACGCTAACTTCCGGGTTAAATAAACGCTTGAGAATATGGCCTTCATTCGAAGGCCATTTTTTTAAGTGGGTAAGCGGTACAGTTTAGTCTATTCGTAGTGGCTAAGTTATATTCAGCCCTTCAAAATTGTTAAGATGCTTAAAAAATATTCCATATTTTATCTCCTGCTCAGTATTCTATTAACCAAAGGATTACCGGCTCAGCTACGACCGGTATCAAAAATCTCTTTTGTAGGCAACGAACATACCAGGGAGCATATCATCAACCGGGAAATTCAACACCCGATTGGTGTACCACTGGATAGTACCTTATTAAACGCTGATCGTGAACGCCTGGAAAATCTGCAAATATTCAGTATGGTGCACTGGCAGGCCTATTCACTAACGGATGGTACAATTGAAATACGCTTTTTTCTGGTGGAAACCTGGCGTTATCTGCCGGGACTTGCGCCAGTTTATGATGAGAAGACCGGTTGGTCACTATCGGGCTTAATGATTGTGAACAATTTCCGTGGCTGTAATCAGACTTTGCAATTATCAGGAATCGTCGGTGGTATTTCCAGCTATAGTTTATCATTTTTTGATCCCTGGATCATGGGAAATCACATATCTCTGCGAACGGAGTATCGCAACGAACGATTTCGACATTACTATCTACCTTATGATCAACGGTTGCTGGCAGCGGAGATACAAATTGGCAAGGATTATTTCTATCGGCATAAGTTGCGTGGTAAAATCAGATTTGAACGGAAAGGCTTCCGCCAAGTGGATACAGTTATCGCTGATTTTGATTATATTCAGCCGGCCTTAACCTACAGCTATGACACCCGCAATCTGTATGCCGATCCCTACGCCGGAGGTGTATTAAGTTCCATTATTACAGTTGGTTTTCCATATGCTGGTTCTGCTCAACGGTACTGGACTTTAACTGGTACGGCTAGTCAATTCAGGAAAATTGCCGGGGATAAACATAAATTGGTTTTTGGCGCTAATCTGCGGGGAAATTTCCGGTTCGGGTACCGACATACATTATTAACCGGATATCTGGGGGGTGCTTATACTGTCAGAGGTTGGACACCCCCGGATCATGAAATTTATGCTGCTGCTGAAAATGCCTTCCGGTTCGGATACCAGTCGGTTGTGGCATCCCTGGAATTGCGGCAGACCCTGATTCCTAAATTTGTCACGGTACTGCGTAATGAATCCGGCTTGATTCTCGTGACCTTTTTAGATGTGGGTATTATTGCTGATGATATCGCTGAGCTAAGCCATCAAAAGCCAATGCTCGGTATCGGGTTAGGTTTCAGAATTCCAACGCCTATGGTCGGACAGTTACGTCTGGATTACGGCTGGGGATTATATGATGGTAAAAATGTTGATCACCAGCTACATTTGGCTTTCGGCCATTCCTTTTAGATTAATCTTTTCTACGCCGGAGAATCATTGCCTTTTCGAAACGGTTTTCTGTACCGGCCCTCAGACGGACTAAATTGCTTCGGTGAGTGAAAATCACGATGAAAGGCACCAGCAGGCCAAACACTACCAGAGTAAATTGAGCCGGCGCGATTCCGGTAAATGGTGGTAAAGCCAGTAGGAAAATGGGCAGTGAAACGGCTGCAATCATTGAGCTCACCGATACATAGCCGGTCAATATCAAGGTAATTATAAATACCAGCAGGCACAGGGGAAAGGCAATCGGAAATAAGGCTAGCAGCATTCCAGCCAGTGTACCCACACCTTTTCCACCGCGGAAACCAGCAAATACGGTATAGGTATGGCCCAGGACAGCAGCAAAGCCGCACAGGATTTGGATAACGCCGATATTATTAAAAGCTAACTCTCCCTGAAAAAGTGTAGTGGCAAGCACAGCCGTCGGCAGCCAGCCCTTGAAGATATCGATTGTCACCACAACCAGGGCTGGTTTCCATCCCAGCACCCGGAATACATTGGTTCCGCCGGCATTTCCACTGCCGTGTTCACGGATATCGATGCCCCGAACAATTTTCCCGACAATAATACTGGTGGGAGTTGAGCCAATCACATAACTGACCAATAACAATAAGATTAATTCTAGCATCAGTTCTCCTCTAATTTTTGAACAACGATTGCCATTGTGCCTGGTCCTGCATGTACGCTCAAAGCAGGACCAACCTGGGTTACCAGAACATTATCAGCACCGACATCAGCTCTCAGTTTTGCTGCAATTCGCTCGGCTTCATAACGGTTGGTAGTATAAGCGACACCAAAACGATAGCGACATTTGTCATCTAATCGTTTAAGTACCCATTTTATAAGTTTATCGGTCCTGTTCCGTACTCCAAAAGTTTTACCAGCCGTACTCAGTTTTCCAGCCTCATTGACCGTCAGGATAGGATTCATCCGAATCAGATCAGCCACATGCTTGACCATCTTGGAGAGGCGCCCGCCGCGTACGGCAAATTCCAGTGATTCTAAACCAATGTAAATGGAAGTATTCTTGACTGCAGTATTGGCAATTTGTACAACCTCATCGATTGATTTACCCGCCTGAGCAGCTTCCGCAGCCCGTAGCACCACCAATCCGGCGCCAACCGACAGATTCAATGAATCGATGACTTCAATATGTTGACCCGCTAAGGCTTTGGTTGCAGTAACCGCCGATTGATAGGTCCCACTGGATCCGGCCGGAATGTGGATTGACACTATGGATTTATAATTAGTTAATAGTAATTCATACTGCCTTCTGAAATCGCCGGGGGAAGGTTGTGATGTTTTCGGATGGTGGGGACTGGAGGCTACTTTAATCCAGAATTCATCCGGGGTCATTCCAATCCGATCAATGATCATCTCATCTCCAAAACCCAGTTTAACCGGGACGATGTGAATATTCATTGCCTCTAAAATATCATTCGGCAGATCGCAGGCGGAATCCATTACAATAGCAATTTCACCGTGAGCGGTATGGGCATCCTTTTGTTGCTGGAGCATATCATCCACTTTCTCCCCGGATACGATTCCTGCCGTACTACAGAGATCAAAGATTGATTGCGGGTGGTCAGTATGAATATGTATTTTGATTTTCTCAGCAGTACCAGCCAGAACTATATTGTCCCCTAAATCCTTTAACTTGGTCTGTAGTGTTTTTTTATCAATATTAGTGCCAGTTATTGTGCATTCGGTACAAAAT
>DAOWAH010000176.1 GCA_030634675.1 Fidelibacterota bacterium | reverse complement strand
TTTTGGAAACCGGACTCGGTGCATCGGCCTCGCAAGCCACCTGAACAGTGATCATACTTCTTGTGGTTCGTCTTTTGGATATTCCACCCGGATATGATAGATACCGCGGATCACCGGCAGCATACCGGTGGTTCCATTGATTTCACCACGAATCAGTTGCAATTCATTCATAGTCAGGGGACATTCATCAAGTTGCCCATCTGCCAGGCGCTTGTCAATAATTCTATCGACAATATCTTCGACCTTAAAAATATCCGGCCTTTTTAATGACCGAACAGCTGCTTCCACTGCCTCGCAAATCATGATCAAGCCCGTTTCCTTGGTATTCGGTTTCGGCCCCGGATAACGAAAAGTACTCTCGTTGACACTATCCGGTTCTTCCGCTTCCTCCAGTGCTTTACGATAGAAATATTCTATTCGAGTCGTACCATGGTGCATCGGTATAAAATCACTTACCACCTGTGGTAAACCGTATTCCTCGGCCAACTCCAGTCCGTCTTTAACATGGTTGCGAACAATTTTAGCGCTCATAACCGGTGTAAGGGTATCGTGCTTATTTTCCCCCTGCAATTGATTCTCAATAAAATACTCGGGACGAAGCATTTTCCCGATATCGTGGTAATAGGCGCCTACCCGGCACAACAGTGACCGAGCTCCGATTGCATTGGCGCAGGATTCGGCCAAGTTACCAACGACAACGCTGTGATTAAACGTACCGTTAGCCTCCTGCTGCATACGTTTCAGGATCGGGTGATTGAAATCGGACAATTCCAGCAGGGTCAGATCAGTGGTTATGCCAAAAGCAATCTCCAGTAACCCGATTAATCCATAGTTAATAATTGGTGACAAAACACTGATCCCGAGTAAGTAAAGGAGATCTTGCCCAACCTGAGACCAGGCATAGGCTTTAAATAATCCCATTGCCAATATCACCAAAGTGCTGGCCAGACTGAGAACAAATATGGCTGTAAATATTTGTCCCCTGGTTCGCAGACGACGTACAGAAAATACAGCAGCCGATGATTGGAACAGGGAAACAATCACAAAATCAAGATTATTCCCCATGATAATACCGCTCAGCATGGCTATCGACGCGGCAGCCATAAAACCGATCCGGGCGTCAAACAGGATTGTAATGACCATCGCTGCGACGGCGATTGGAATCAGGTATTCCGATAAACCAAGATTAATTACGATGATAAATGCCAAACTGTGCTCGACCAAGAAGATCAGTGCCAACAACAGGACAAATTTCCACTCGGTAAACACCGATTTACGGTAGGTGATTAGAAAAGTGAAGAAAAACGATACGACAACACTTACAATTAACATTCGCCCGAGAAAGGCTAATAAAATATCAATATTCCGTTCTAGGCGTTCTTTCTGGGCAATTGCAATGGTCAGAGATTGCAGTTTTTGTAAAACCTCGCTGGTAATGCGGTCTTTTTCATCAACAATTCTTTCCCCTTCCTTAACCATTCCACGGAAACGGGGTACACGATTTTTTCGATCCTCCTGGTGTCTTACGGTTGTTTCCATATCATAAACCAGGTTCGGTTTCATGAATTCCACAACTAGTTTATCGGCCAGGATACGTCGCTCGTCGGCTTCATCGGGATAAAAATTGTGAATATCCGATTTAGCTTTTTGCCAGGCGATTTCCAGATCATTGAAATCTACAGGACGTGCCAGAACTGGAACATCCCCGCTGTTTACGGCAACCTCGTAGCTGATTATATCCCGCAAAGGAATGTCATAGATACCCTCCGCCCAGCGATTGCGGCAAATCTGGACAATTTCATCCTGGAATTGGGTCAGGTCATATTCAGGTCCTAACCCCTCCGTTGGTTCCAGAAATTTCTTCCAGGGTTCGCTATCAATGGTAAACGGATAATTTACTTGATATTGACCCAATAACACTGCCGCTGTTGCACTGTCCGCAGTAACCATTGTGCGTGTTTCATCGAACCGTTCGGTATAACGATAACGGAACATCAGATCTTTAGAGCGTTGTAATTGAAGTTTAGCTGCTCTTATTTCAGAGGAAAAATCAAAAAATTCGGCGATTGCAGTAATCTGATTATCAACAATTTGCTGATCCCGATTAAATAGAAATGGCTCAGATGTAACAGCTTCTTCAAGATCGGTTTGCAGGCGGTCCTCTGGTACCAGAATATGAAAATCAAATGGAGCAATAATTTCTTTTGGAGCAATATCATCCAACTGGTATTTGTATTTTAATGAACTACCACCTGGGAACATAAATGATAACGCCAGAACCAATCCGGCCATAATGAACAGTTGATTCCGGTATTGCCTAATCCAGGTAATAATATTATCCAAACGGATTTTTAATTTGGAGGGTTTTTTCCGCATTTTTACTGGACCGACTTCAGGATTTCCTTGGCAATGATTATCCGCTGTACTTCACTGGTACCTTCACCGATCTCGAGTACTTTGGCATCACGGAAATAACGTTCCACATCATATTCCTTGACATAGCCATAACCACCAAGAACCTGGATTGCATTGGTGGTAGTTCGCATGGCTACTTCGCTGGCATAAAGTTTGGCCATAGCCGCTTCTTTGGTCACGACCTGGCCCTGATCTTTCAACCAGGCAGCGTGGAAAACCAGTAATTTCGCAGCTTCAATTTCAGTGGCCATATCGGCTAGTTTAAAACCAACTCCCTGGAACTTATGTATCGGTTTACCGAATGCTTCTCTTTCTGTGGAATATTGTAATGCTTTTAAGTAAGCTCCCTCAGCCGTACCTACACCCAATGCGCCAATGGAGATTCGCCCGCCAATTAATGTCTTCATAAAAGTTTTAAACCCGCCAGCCGGATTGCCAAGCATATTTGCCGCAGGTACGCGCATATCTTCAAAATACAATTGACACGTATCGCTGGCTTTCCAACCCATTTTCTTTTCAGGCGGACCAATTTTCAAACCGGCCGTGTCGGTGGGAACGATAAAGGCGCCGATACCCTTGTTCTCACCATCTTCAATAATCTGGGTGGTTATATTCAGAATACCGGCATGACCGGCGTTGGTAATGAAAATCTTTCCCCCCTTAATTATATACTCATCACCATCTTTTACGGCCGTAGTTTTTGTTGCCCCGGCATCACTTCCTGCGCCTGGTTCGGTGAGTCCGAAGGCGCCCAATATCTCACCGGAAGCCAGCTTGGGAACAAATTCCTGTTTCTGCTCCTCGGTGCCTGCAATGACAATCGGCATGGTTCCGAGAGAAGTATGAGCGGCCATGGTAATAGCCACGGACGCATCGGCTTTAGCTATTTCAATAATGGCGGCAGCATAGGCTACTGTATCCATTCCAGCTCCGCCATATTCTTCCGGTACCGGGATACTCATTAATCCCAGTTCAGCCATTTGCTTAACCAGTTCTTTCGGAAAACGGGATTCCGCATCCATTTTCCGGGCTACGGGAACCACTTCGGAAGCAGCAAAATCTTTGACCATATCAATCAGCATCCGGTGTTCATCATTAAAAAACAAATTATCCATTATTCATCCCCTTGCCATTCAAATTAATCATTAATTTTAAATTGATCACCTTAAATTTTCAATACCTTAACGCTATTGCTCCCCATGAAAAACCAGCTCCGAAAGAAGCCAGAATAAGATTATCTCCGCGTTTGAATTTACCTTCTGCCAGTGCTTCGCACATGGCAATCGGAATTGAAGCCGCTGTTGTATTACCGTATTTATGGATATTACTGTAAACCTTATCCATTGTTAAATCCAGCCGTTTAGCCACCGCCTGAGTAATCCGTAGATTAGCCTGATGCGGTATTATTAAGCTGATATCCGCCTTTGTCAAATTATTGGCATCCAGGGCTTCATTGATCACTTGGGGAAAGCGCTTAATAGCATGCCGAAAAACCTCTCGACCATTCATATGGGGGTATTGCCGGCCTTGATCAAGTAGCTCGTGACTTATATGGGCCTTCAAATTGCAGGCCGGTACTTCAGCCCACAGGGCCTGGCTGTATTTCCCATCGGCGTGCAAATGGGAGGAGTAAATCTTGCTCTCTCCTGCACACGGTTGCAGAATTGCCGCCCCGGCACCATCACCAAATAATACCGCCATATCGCGCCCTTCGGTGGAAATATCCAAAGCACAGGACAGTACTTCTCCTCCTACCAGCAGAATATTTTTATACTGACCTGTTTTAATAAACTGATCGGCAATCGATAGACCGTAGATATAACCGGAACAAGCCACTTTAATATCAAAGGCGCCGATTCCATTCAAACCAAGTTTATCCTGAATCTGAAAGGCAGAACCGGGAAAGAAATAATCGGAGCTGATGGTCGCACAGATTATAAGATCAATTTCCTCAGTGGCGATTCCGGCCATTTCAATTGCATGACGGGCGGCCGCCGCCCCCAAATCAGAAGTGCCTTCCCCTTCGCTTACATAATGTCGTTTTTCAATACCAGTCCGCTCGATAATCCATTCGTTGGAAGTATCCATCATTTCCAT
>DAOWAH010000194.1 GCA_030634675.1 Fidelibacterota bacterium | reverse complement strand
CGGTTACCGTGAAGGGTGCATTATACAGCATTTCGATGAAAGCTTCAATCGTTTCGTCCGCTGGACGCTGATAATTTCCTCCTATTTCATTATAAGGAATTAAATTTACTTTACAGGGCAGACTACCAATTAATTCCATTAGTCTCAGGGCATCATCCTTACTGTCATTGATGCCATCCAGCAAGACATATTCGAATGTTGGACGATTACGGGTACTCAGGTAGTATTCACTAACGGCCTCCATCAATTCGTCCAAGGGATATTGCTCACTGATCGGCATGATTTCCGCGCGCGTTTTCTGATCCGCTGCATTCAAACTGATCGCCAGTTTGAAGCGTTGTTTTTCCCGCCCGTAGCGGCGAATCTGCGGTACGATTCCCACAGTTGATATGGTGATTTTGCGGGCGCCGAGGTTGATTCCATCCTGGTGGTTCAGCAATTGGGCGGCGGCTATCAACCGGGGATAATTCAGGAAGGGCTCGCCCATACCCATAAACACTACATTGGTAATCCGCGCCGTAGATATCTTTTCCAACAGCAAAAATTGGTCAAGGATTTCGCCGACGGTGAGGTTGCGGGTGAACCCCATGTCAGCAGTGGCACAGAATCGACAATCCAGGTTGCAGCCCACTTGTGTCGATAAGCAGACTGTGATCCGGTCACCCTCTTTCATCAGCACGGCTTCGATATGTTTTTTATCCGGCGTCTCAAATAAAATTTTGTTGGTCTCACCGGTCTTTGATTCGGAACGGCCGGCCTCTTCCAAGACATGGATATCAACCTTTTCAGTTAGTTGTGCCCGCAGGCTTTTAGGAATATTGGTCATTTCCGCAAAACTCGACGCCTGCTTGGTGTATAGCCAGTAAAACAACTGGTCCGCCCGGTAGCGCGGTTCGCCGATGGAAACGCAGAAATCCACCAGTTCCGGGAGTGATTTACCGACAAGAGATTGTTTTTCGATTAGTGTCATTACAGGAATTTCTGATCCAATAGTCAGCGTTGCAAGGTAACAAATACCAATTTTGGGATAATAATTTTGATAAATTTGATGCAGCTTCAACATGTTGGTAATATTATGTACGATTGTATCACTTTCCACAACCACGTAAGTTTACGTCCAATTTTTTTGAAATAAATACTGAAAAACTATGAGTGAAAAAGATTTACAAGTACTGGAAAATCTGTCGGTAGCCCGGCAGACATTTTTAAACGAGATCGGGAAAGCCATTATCGGTCAGACCGATATCCTGGATCATATCCTGATCGCCTTGATCTGCAAGGGGCATACTTTGCTGGTAGGCGTCCCGGGTCTGGCTAAAACCCTGATGATCAAATCAATAGCGGAATTGCTGGACCTGAAATTCAGCCGGATCCAGTTCACGCCGGACCTGATGCCCAGCGATATCACCGGCACGGAGGTGATCGAAGAGGACCTGAACACTGGCAAACGGGATTTTCGCTTTTTTAAGGGTCCGATCTTCGGCAATATCATTCTGGCGGATGAGAGGAACCGCACGCCCCCCAAAACCCAGGCCGCCTTGCTGGAAGCCATGCAGGAGCATAAGGTAACCGCTGCCGGTAATACATATGTTCTGGAAGAGCCTTTTTTCGTCCTGGCAACCCAGAATCCCATCGAACAGGAGGGCACCTACCCCCTGCCGGAAGCCCAGCTCGACCGCTTCATGTTTAATGTAAAAATCGATTACCCCTCCCGGACTGAAGAAGTGGCCATTGTACAGTCAACTACCGCAGGCAGCGATCCCCGGCTCGACAAGGTAATCAGTCAGCAGGATTTGCTCGCCTTCCAGGATCTGGTTCGGCGGGTACCGGTGGCAGAGAATGTGATCGAGTTTGCGGTGGATCTGGTCGGTTCTACCCGGCCGAAATCTCCCAAGGCACCGAATTATATCAATGAATGGATCGAATGGGGTGCCGGTCCCAGAGCCTCCCAGTATCTGATTTTAGGTGCCAAGGCCAAAGCCATTCTGGATGGCCGCCCTACACCGGATATCGCCGATGTGAAAGCTCTGGCCTTGCCGGTTATGCGTCACCGAATCATCACCAATTTTAATGCCGAGGCTGAGGGGCTTTCAACAGATGATATCATGCTGAAGCTTTTGGATGATAAACACTAAGGCACAGAGTTCACTAAGTACACAAATATGATATTAATTAATTATCTGGTATCTAATCGGAATCCTTTAAGGTTATCAGTGTGCAATTATATCATCGGAAATTTACTTAATGATTTTTGTGCAAGTTATGCCTCTGTGGAAGACAAATGACCGTCGATAAAAGGAAATACCTCCAACCGGAGATGGTGGCTAAACTCAACAATATGTCCCTGCGGGCACGGATGGTGGTCGAAGGCTATATCCTTGGTTTGCATAAAAGTCCTTATCATGGCTTCAGTGTAGAATTCGCCGAGCATCGAGCCTATGGTCCTGGTGATGAAATCCGCCACATTGACTGGAAACTGTACGGCAAAACCGATCGCTATTACGTCAAACAATTTGAAGAAGAAACCAATCTCCGTACTCACTTAATTGTAGACATCAGCCGTTCCATGACCTATGGTAGCGGCAAGGTAACCAAAATAGAATATGCAGAATATTTATCGGCTGCCCTGAGTTACCTGATGCTCAGCCAGCAAGATGCTGTTGGTCTCGTTACCTTTGACACCAAAATCAGACAATTCATTCCCCCCCGCTCCAACCCGGGTTTCCTTAATACTCTTCTTGCTCAGCTCAATCAGATCCAACCCGGCGCCGACACCAAGATAGGACCAGTCTTACATGAAATGGCAGAGCGGATTAAGAAACGCGGACTGGTAATTCTAATCTCTGATCTACTTGATCAACCTGAGTCAGTTTTAGAAGGATTAAAGCATTTCCGGCACAACAAGCAGGAGGTGGTGGTTTTCCATATCTTGGATCGGCAGGAGCTTAAATTTGATTTTTCCACGCGAACTCGCTTCAGGGATCTGGAAACAGCGGAAACAATCATCACCGAACCCTGGCAAATCCAGGAAAGATATACTGATTTAATTAACCGTTTTCAGGATTATTATCGCCGCCGTTGCCGGGAACAACGGATAGATTATATACCATTTTTCACCGATCAAAATTTAGATTTAGCACTGAACGGTTATCTGCAAAAACGCCAGCGTCTGGGATAAAAAAATCCCCCGGCTATGGCCAGGGGATTGTGTACTGTAATTTATTAGAGTTTATTAGAATCCAACATTTTTTGATTTTTCGTAATAATACTGGGCTTCTTCCTGTTCACCCTGACGCAATAACACCCGCGCCATTCCTTTGTAGTGACTGGGAGTATCAGGATCGATCGCAATAAGCTGTTTATAAAAGCGTTCGGCCTGACGCCATTTTTCGGCATTTTCAAAAACCTGGGCTATCCCTACTATTGCTTCAACATCATCCGGGCAGAGGTCCATTACCAGCATGAAATTTTCTTCAGCCAGGACAAAATCATCAATCTGATTATAAAGGACACCAAGATTAAAATAGAGGTCGCATTTAATTTTAGAATCAGTTTCCTTACTGATGGCCGATTCATAGGTAACAATGGCGCCATCCAGATCATCGCATTCATAATAGATGGAAGCCAGGGAACGAATCGAACTGGAACTATTCGGTTCCAGCATGACGGCCTTCTTGAAATAATATATCGATTTTTCACAATTATTATTTTGTGAGTGAATCTGACCGGCGGCGACCACAACAACCGGGTTGTCCGGGTCAATTTTTACCGCTTTTTCAATTTCTTTAAGAGCATTTTCCAGATCATTTAAACTAACATAGCATTTAGCCATACTGGCGTGGTTTTGAGCTTCTCCAGGATTAATTGAAGCAGCTATTTTAAACTTGACCAAAGTTTCTTCAAGCACTGCTAACCGCTCTGTACTATCAACAGCGCTACCAGCTTTTTGAAATATATTAACCGCTTCATTATAGGCTGGTACCCAGTATTTATCACGCGAGTTATTGACATATTCACGAACGGTCGGTCCCATTAAAATAGATCGCTCCGGGTCCAATGACAGAGCCTTTTCAAACATTTCATTCATTTTCACCCAGTCCTTATTGCGGGCATAAATCTGCTCACCTAACTGGTAAGGAATTTCCGGATTGTCCGTTTCGACCGCCATGGCTTTGGCTAAAAATTCTTCGGCGCGGTCCCACTCTTT
>DAOWAH010000020.1 GCA_030634675.1 Fidelibacterota bacterium | reverse complement strand
GGAATTACAATGCAGCCCATCAGCCAGATTAATTGCCGATATTCCAGTGTAGTAGGACGGGGTTTTCAATATCTCCCGGATTCCCGCATAACCGGCGCTGAAAGCAGTTACAATGATCCGTTCAATTCGTGGTGCATTAATGATATTCTGTTTTTGCAGCGTGTTATTGATCGTGTCTAATATGGCTGAATATCGGCCCTGAGCGCTGAAATAATTCTGATAGGGACTTGAAAAGGCGCCGAGCTGAATATTGAACAGGATGGCATTTACTTTGGCCCTATAAACCTGGTCTTCCGCCGCCCAGGAAGCGCTATGTAAATGGAACACCAGTGTAAATTTGCCATCAATTTGGGGAGCATAGTAGTCGGGAATGAATAATTGGGCGAATTGTCCGCTAACGCCCCGGTTTAATTGCAAACTGTTGGTAAGATCGAAACGTGTGCCAACCGCGCTACCCTGCGCTGAAATACTTACGATAGTGATTGATATAACAAGTATTATTTGATTTATTTTGATCATTGTGCAGGGCTAATCTTGATTAGTTTGAATATGCAGTCTGTTAACAGGTTTCATGAGCCAGTAAAGCAACCTGTAAACCTGTGCAATTCATTTCATTATAAGTTCGGCAGGCATCCGGAGTTCTTTCGAGGATTATCTTTTGAATACCTTTCGAACGGATATATTCCTGTACGGAGAATGGACATTCCAAAGCACCACTGGCACCGCTACCAATTATTAAAATATCAATGTTTTTGCCAAATACACCTGTGATCATTTCCGTGGTTAAGCGATGTCCTTTCTTTTCCTTCCAGGCGCTGACAGCACTTCCGATCAACCGGATATCTTTCCCCGCTCCAAGCTTCATTCCTGGAGACTTCGTATGTTCTTCGCCGTTAATTATGAATCTGCCCCATGAAAATTCCTCAATCGGACTATTTGGATCAGTAAACATTGATTACCTACCGGAATAAATTTCTAACATATTTTTCATTTCGTTCTTTTAACAAAGCTGAATTGCGTTGGTGAAGCACAACTTCGGCTGATGGAATGTACAATATTTGTATTATTAACTTTAATAAAAAAGAGCCCCTGCTAGGGTAACAGGAGCTCTTGGGAGGGGTATCATATAAATCAAATTTAATTTTTTTTAGCTTTCAAAAATCTGACAATTATTTAATCTAACGTTATGAGAGTAGAAGCTGTTCCGTCCTAAAAAAATATTCTGTTTTGAAAACGCCCTTCCACGATCATGTTGGTCTTGTACCTGGTTATTCAACCGCTTTACTTTCACCGGCAACTTAATTTATATGGATTTAATGCTCGGAAAGTATCAATACAGGTGCCTGAAAGTAAATGCGGAAAACTAAATCATCAACCAATAATTTACAGTCACATGCATTTAGGAACTACTCCTGGAAGTATACTTACGCCATTGATCGGAAAACAAAATATTGGTCGGACATCTCTACTAATATGGTTATCGCATTACAGAATTTCACTTTGCTGCCAGATCAGTATTATTTCACTATTGATTTTTATCCAAATTGAAAATACCGATGTTACTGGCATGATTGTTGTGAATCAATTGCAGTGATACGGTAAGGTCAAATGAAAGCAAATAATCAGAAATCACCGCAGTGCGATAAGCAGTCCGCAATCAAGGATGACGCCGAACATAATCGCACTTTAGCCGGTGCCAATCAGCAACAGTCTGACCAAGCACAAGAAACCGCACAAGATTTCGATAAACCGGCAACTACCAATCCCTGGCTTTGTGAAGATATGGAGTGGAGTCTCCACTTGGCTTGAGAATTATTTAAACGACCGCCGCTTCCAACATTTTAATCTGTCCTATATCAGAATCGATCTCAACCTCGACACCTATTGGTACGGTAAATTTATCCTCAATATGACCGATCATTGAACCATACCAGGCCGGTATCCGTAATGGTTTAATATGATCGTCCAAAACTTCCTCCAATGTGAGCGATCCATAGGATTCACCCGGTCTGCAATTGGTGCATTTCCCGAAGATAAATCCATTCAACTGTTGTAGTATTCCTGCTAGTTTAAGCTGAGTCAGCATTCGATCCACCCGGTAGATATCCTCCCCCACCTCTTCCACAAACATTATCTTGCCCTTCCAATCGGGCAGATACTCTGAACCGACCATAGCCGAAAGAACCGCCAAATTACCCCCGGCCAAAATACCCCTGGCCCGGCCCGCTGTAATAGTCAGTACCCGGTTATCGAATTGGACGTTTAGTTCATTATCATCTGGCGGATTAATCAAATCAACTTTTTCCCCGTTGAATAGGATTCGGCGTACATAATCAAGGGTGAATTCATTCCAGGTTGAAATGCCCACTGGTCCATGAAAAGTAATTAGACCGGTTTTGGCAAAAATTGCCAGGAGTAAACTGGTTATATCACTGTACCCCATGATTATCTTTGGATTTCGGCCGATCAGCTCATAATCCAGATAAGGCAGCAAACGATTACAGCCCCAACCACCTCTTACAGTCAGGACAGCATTAACCTCGTCATCGGCAAACATTTCATTAACATCACTGGCACGATCCTGGTCAGTACCAGCCAGGTAGCCACGACGATTTAGAAGATTAGGCCCACGCTTCGCCTGTAAACCGAGGGCATTTAAAATTTCTTCTGTCAGTGCAATATCATCGGGATGAAAAGTAGCACCGGCAGGATTAATCAAACCGCAGGTTTGCCCCGCTTGCAGTCGTGGAGGAAACAGGCGATCTTTTGAACGATTTTTTCCATCTGGAAATTCAGGGATAAATGGGATTAAGGCGATTACTCCCAGTGATTTTAGGAATTTTCGACGCTTGTAAATCAATTGCATAATATTTCTGAATGTTCTTTAGGGTATCAATCTAATCTTATGGCTGTCCAGTAATACTAAAAATTAATAATATTAGTAGAAATCAGTTTGTTTCGCGCTTTTTCAGTATAGTAGTCAGTTCTTTGGAAGTAACCGGTCGACTATAATAGAAACCCTGGATCTCATCACAATAGTTCTTTCGTAAATAATCCAACTGTGATTTGGTTTCGACTCCTTCGGCGATTACGTTCAACTTTAAACTATGACCTAATTTGATAATTGAACTTACAATAGCAGCCTCCTGCTGATTAACATTCAGATCACTGCCGATAAATGATTTATCAATCTTCAAGGTTTGAATTGGAAATTTTTTAAGATAATTCAACGATGAATAGCCTGTACCAAAATCATCAACCGATAAGCCAACGCCCATATTACGCAATTTACTTAAAGTATTAACCGCTTTATCAGCGTTGGACATTATGGTACCTTCCGTGATTTCCAATTCCAGAAATTCCGGCGAAAGTTTGGTTTTATCTATTATATCAGCTACCTGATCAAGCAGGTCCGGTTCATGAAAATGCTGCGGCGATAGATTAACCCCTACCCTGATCGGTGTAAAACCCATGTCCTGCCATTTCTTATTCTGACGAGAGGCAGTCTCCAACACCCATTTGCTGAGCGGGATAATCATACCGGTTTCTTCCGCAACCGGTATGAACCTGGTGGGTGAAATGATTCCATCTTCCGGGTGTTGCCAACGGATTAAAGCTTCAACACCAACAATTGACTCATTTACCGCCGAAACCTGGAGTTGGTAGTATAAAACAAATTCATTATTTTCCAGAGCCTGTTTTAGTTTTCTTTCCAGAGCAAATTTTTTAGTTTCGTTTAAATGAACTTCGCTGGAATGAAAAACATAAGAATTATTTCCTTTTGATTGTGCATAATACATCGCAGAATCCGCATAGCGTAGAATATCATCGACCGTGCGGGTTCCTTCCGGATATAAAGAAATGCCAATACTTGCTGTCCGTTTTAATTCATACTGATTTATTATAGTCGGAGTATTGATCACATTAAGTATATTTTGAGCAAATTCGGCGATTACATTTTTTCCATGTCCGTTTTTTTTAACGCCTGTTTTTACTACTGCAAATGTGTCTGTATATAATCGTGTTACGATATCATCCTGATTGGCAATTCCCAGCAGTTTTTGAGATAATTCACGCAAATAAATATCACCTGCACCATGCCCCAAAGAATTATTAATAGCTTTGAAACGATCAATATTAATAAATAACGTAGCAATAATTGAATTGTCACGATTACACTCAATAATAGCTTCCTGCAATTTATTGTATAAATAGGTACGATTAGGTAAACCAGTCAAATCATCATATAACGCACGGGTAGTTGCCAATTGCTCATTGGCACGGGCAATATCATTCATATATTTCAAGGATAATAAATTTTTTACCCTTGCTATAAGTTCCACTCGCTGAAATGGTTTGGTAATATAATCATTGGCGCCCACTTCCAAACCTTTGACAACATCGTGCGATTCGGAAAGCGCGGATGAAATGAGAATGGGCATTTCGTATAAATTATATTGGTTCCGAACTGTTATACAGACCTCTATCCCGGTAACCCGCGGCATCATTATATCCAATACAATTAGATCATATTTTTGACCATCTTCTATTTTTTTTATAGCGATGTCACCGTCAGTAGCTGTATCAATTTTGTAACCATCCGATTTTAAATGAAATGATAACTGTGCCAGGATATTAGGGTCATCTTCGACAATCAGGACACTCAACCCACTTAAATCGTTACTTTTCTGCTCTCTATTTATATCTGTTTTAGTATTGCTCATCAACCAACACTCACTTGAAATTTTGTTCTCCTGGTTATATTATGTTATCAATTTATCATATTATGATCGTGGAATTTTAAAACAAAATGAATTACCTTGCGGAATATTAGGTTCTACCCATACCGCTGCATTATGTACGACGGCAATCCTTTCAACAATTGCTAACCCAAGACCATGTCCCTTTTTATCTTTCCGGTCCAATTGAATATTGCGTTTGAATATCGAGCGCCGGTTTTCCAAGGGAATCGTTGTTCCGTTATCACTCACCTTGATTGTTACCGAAGTTGGATCACAATGGCTGGTGATAATAATTTTTTTCCCATCGGAGGCATATTTAATAGCATTATCAATGTAATTACGAAATACTTCAGCAATGATAGGATTAGCTTCAACCGTCATGTTATCATCTAATTTTTTTTCCAGATAAATACCGGCATTGTGCAACTGTGAAGAATATTCCTGGGAAATATCGGTCAGCATCTGTGTTAATTCAATATTTTCTTTTTGAATTGCATCTCCAATTGTGATTTTTGATAGTGTCGTCGCATTTTCAATCACTTTAAGTAGGTTTTCACTGGCTTCACTGATGATCGCGATACTACCGGAATCAGCAGTTTCCTCCACTAGTATTTCCGTCATTCCGCTTATGACACCTGCTGGGTTTTTCAAATCATGGGTGATGACATCCAGTAACAGATCCTTCATATTATTGATTTCGGTCAGGCGATTTGATAAGCGCCGATATTTACCCTCTGATGAACGGATTTTTTCTTCCCAGAGTTTTCTTTCGGTAATATCACGGTAAATCGCATAAACGGATTGTTTACCACCCGGGTTTAGTACAGGAGCACCTAATACTGAAACGTACACCGGGCTGCCATCCTGGCGAATTCGGACCATTTCTAAGCGTATATGCTCACCAGAAGCGACTCGCCTGGTAATGGATTGGGCTTCTTCTTTTTGCCAAGTATCAGTAATAATTTCATCAATATTCTGCCCAACAGCCTCTTCCGCAGTATATCCGAACAAATTTGTAAACTCATTATTTATCCGTTGAATATTGCTCATCTCATTAACCAGTGCGATCGCCTCCGGAGAGTTTTGGAACAACTCTTCAAAGTGCGTTTTTTCAATAAGTAGTGCTTCTTCAGCCATTTTATTTCGAATTGAGGTTGCAATCTGTTCGGAAACATAATTCAGGATATGAAGATCGCTTTGGGAATATAGATTTTCATTTTGATAACTTTGAACCACAACTACACCAATTATCCGGTTTTCAATCCTTAATGGCGATCCCATCCATAATTTGGACGGTGTGCCCAGTAATTCAATTTTCCTTTCCTTGGCCAAATCATAAATGCCCTGTTCATTGATAAACAGAGGTTCTCCGGAGCGAATTATGTATTCTGTCAGCCCATGACCAAATTTCTGTGGTTCCGGTTGTTCATCAATTTCATCGATATAATATGGAAAATCCAGAATATCCCGGTCTTTGTCATGTAAAGCGATATAAAAATTGGTCACGTCAAGAATTGAGCCCATTATCATGTGGATTGATGCAAAAAGGCTAGCTAAATTTTTCGATTTACTGGCAGCTTCGGATATCCTGAATATTGCCGATTGCAGTCGACTGGATTGCCATGTATCGGTAATATCTAATATATGTCCGATCGAAAACACTTTACCGTCAGTATTTTGCGATATTGTGGCATTTATCCGGACTCTTCGCTTTTGGCCATTTTTTCTAATGATATTAAATTCGTATTGTGATGGAATTGATTCATTTCGCTGTCGACGTTTATAATTTTCTATAACTAATTCACGACTGTCTTCATCCAGAAAATGGGTAAAATCCAGACTTAATAACTCATCAATTGTGTATCCTAATATTTCAGATAATCTTTTATTGACGTATACAAGTTTAAATTTGTCATCAATAATGTAAATCCCAGTTGGAGAAAATTCTATAATTGAAGCATTACGCTCGGAATTTTCTTCCATCTGTTGTTCCAGATCTAAAATCCGTCTTTTCAGTTTTGATACTGAATCGGTCATATTGTGACTGTATATTTTTTCATATCAACAAGATTTCAACACCGAACGGTTAGATCTTTATTATTCTGTGGTATCGCATAAATTTACGTCCAATAATATTAACATTGACAGATACCAGATAAAATCAAATAGTATGCCAGAAACGTTCCTAATCATTGAAAAAATGTTTTGTTAATTAATATGTTTTAATACAGATTTCTAAAAGGAAAAATAAGAACATAAATGCAAATCTGGTATTTTTTCAAGAGTGATGTATTCAAATCCAAAGAAAGCTCTTAGATTGATAAATGCAAAAGTAAATATCACGATAAGACCCTGGCAATTGGCTGATCTTGACGATATCCGGGTACTGGCATTACAAACCTGGTTATTTACTTATGATTCATTTATCTGTCGAAAAAATATTATCGATTATCATGATAATCATTACTCCCTGGCCACGTTAACTAAAAAATATAACCAATTCTCTGGTCTTGTGGGACTGACAGAAGAAAAGCTACGAGCTTATTCTATCGCGGATACCTGTGATAGTCAGCGGCATTATCACATAATATCACTTTATGTTGATCCTGACCATCAGGGACAGGGGCTCGGCAAAGCCCTATTAAAAGAACACATCTCCTTAGCGCAGGAAAAAGGATATGCGGAGCTGTGGTTGGGCGTAATGGAAAAGAATACTGCCGCATATGAATGGTATTTACGGGAAGGATTTACTTTCATGGCAACTGAAAATTTTCAGGTTGGATCGGAAACAGTAAAGTTGTTGGTAGGTTCCGTACCTATTCGGAGTGGGCTAAATTGAACTTTTCTGATTAATTCCCCGATACGTTCACTTTATTCACTATCGGGGCAGACTGTTTGTTTCGTTGTGATTTTTATCCAGGTTGCAATAGTTGACAAGATTGCCTTATCCAACCATTCTTTCCTTAGAATATTATTCCTGCATAGCCAACACCATATTCGAATTCCTCTGGTGATTGCGACCCGTGACTCGTAGTGTATTCAATCAAATGGCCATTTTCATGCTCGGTCTCTAATACAAAAGCTTTCAATGCAGCTACGGCCCCGGCTCCGCAGGCGTTACGGTTTTTGCGTGCTTCATCTAATACTGCCGCTGGAGTTCCTGCTGTAACTGCCGTAATCATTTGTTTATCATTTTTACGCAGCCAGCGAAATCCTTCCGCTCCCAACCCTGCCGGAGCAAACCCATACACCGAACCATAATGGGTCAGATCGGTAGATGCTAAAACGACGACATCGGTTCTATTAGACAGCATTTTTCCCAGATCATGTCCTAAGTCGATACTGCTCAGCTCTGGTTTGATTGTAATTGGTAAAAAATGCGTGTTCGGCCAGAAATATTTTATCATCGGTGTTAGAACTTCAATGGAATGTTCGTTAGCATGAGCTTCCGGGGCGTCGATTATCAAATCGGGTATTTCGTTAAGTATTTCAGTTCCTAACTTTTTATCGATATTCAAAATCCCCAGCGGTGTGACCCAGCGGCCAGAAGGATACAGCGCATGCTGGTATACACCGGTATGATCTGTCCCGAAGATTATCACTGTATCAGGGATTCTCTGCTGCGCCAGGCAAAATAAGCAGCGTACGGCAGTGGCGCCGGAATAACTCCAGCCGGCATGGGGCAGAACTGCTGCAATTGGTTTTCCTGGAATATTTTTTGGCACTTTATAGTTAGTTAAAAACCGTTCAATTTGTTTTCGGCAGTCGCCGGGATAAAAATTTCGGGCAATTGGTTGGCGCATATCTTTCATTTATCCTCCCTTAAAACAGCCGGGAACCTGATGCCCACAGTGCCGGCATTGCCCCGTATCCAACTGTAACTCGCCTACCTGATAATAATTGCGCTGGATTAGCATGGCGCCACATTGGCTACAATAAGTATTCTGTCCCTGTTGGGTATTAATATTCCCGAGATAAACATGATTCAAACCATTATTTTTTGCAATTGAATAAGCCTTCTTAAGCGTTGCAGCAGGAGTACGAGGTCGGTTGCGTAATTTGAAATCGGGATGAAAAGCGGAAAAATGTAATGGTATATCGACATTTAATTCTTCGGCAATAAAATTAGTCAATCTATTCAGTTCTTTAGCACTGTCATTTTCCTCCGGAATTAGCAGGGTGGTAATTTCTATCCATATGTCGGTTTCATGTACAAGCCAGCGCAGGGTATCCAAGACAGGTTCCAGGTGTGACAAAGTCAATTTGCGGTAAAATTCAGGCTCGAAGGCTTTCAAGTCCACATTGATTGCATCGGCTTTAGTGAATATATCGGCTCGGGCGTTGCTGGTGATAAAGCCATTGGTCACCAATACATTCTTCAGACCGTTTTCACGACCAATTGCGGCAATATCGATTACCCACTCGCCGAAAATTATCGGGTCGTTATAAGTATAAGCTATGCCAAGACAATTGTTATCGATAGCAATTTGAACAACCTCTGCGGGTGTAAACAACCGATCCAGGTTACGGTCGTTCCGGTTCTTGCTGATATGCCAATTCTGACAGAATTTGCAGCCCAGGTTACAGCCAATGGTTCCAAAACTGAGCACGTCTGATCCGGGATAGAAATGGTAGAGCGGTTTTTTCTCAATCGGATCGACGGCAAATCCGGTGGATCGTCCATAAGCGGTTGTAATCAGTTTACCATTTACATTTTTCCGGACATAACAGAAGCCTTGCGAACCGATGGGAATATTACAGTAGCGCGGACATAATGAGCAGATCACACGTTGATCTTTCGAACCGTGCCACCAGCGACCGATGTGGTTTTTACTAACCGAAGATTGCTTCATCTAATAATTGAATTACTTGGATCAAACAAAATCAAAATTATCATCTTCCCCACTTATCACCCATCTCCAGGCGCTCACCGATTGGCGGATGGGAATAGTACAGCCATTTGATCCAGCGACTGGGATAAGCGTTAGACAAATTACGGTTCGCCAGTCCTGCCATAGCGCTTAAAAATGAGGCTGTCTGTGGAATCATTTCTAAAGCGGTACGATCAGCCTGACGTTCAAAATGACGTGAGATGGCATTGCTCAATGGTCCGAACAAAAACCCACTGATGGCTCCCATCAGCAAAGCAAAGATCGGGAACAGCGTCAGATTCCAGCGGGTCGATGTAAGGAATTCCGGAAATACCATAAGCATCACACGATTTAAAAGGAAAAACACGATTAATTGTTGAATGGTACCGATAGCAATCTGTTTCCATATATGGCTGTATTTATAATGGCCTACCTCATGGGCAATGACCGATTCTATTTCCGATACGGTCATGTGTTCCATCAGATTATCCGCCAGAACCACACGGCGTGTTTTTCCCAAACCGGCCAGAAAGGCGTTTTCCTTTTTAGTTTGCCGGCTCATATCCTCCATAAAGAAACCACTGGGTTTAAGTCCAGCCCGCTCCAGAATAGTTTGCAGCCGATCAGTCAACTCACCTGCTCCAAGAGGCGTATATTTATTAAAAATCGGCAAAATCACAACCGGTACCAGGGTTGTTAATATAACACTTACTAGCGCTACTGCAAGACCTGCGATCAGCCACCAGTAATCCGGTGAAAATGCCATTATCCAGAATAGCAATCCAAGTAAAACAGGTGCTAACAGCAGACCAACGAGGAATGATTTCAACTGATCCCACAACCAAGTTTTTACAGTATGATTAGAAAATTTCCAATGATGTTCGCGGATATATCCGCTGTAAAAACTGAGAGGTAATCCGGTCACAGTGGAAATCACCGAAAAAGCAGTTACATAAATAACAAACACAGCAATAATTGATATGTCCGGCAGAATATTCGCCAACCAGAAGCTGAATCCACTGAAATAGATTATTAGCATCATTGCCAATGACAGCCCTGATCCAATCAGACCGATGAACCGCTTTTCACGCTCGTACTGCTGCGCCTGAATTTGTTTTTCCTGATCCAATAACGGATGAATATTTTTCATTTCAATTTTATATCTTTCAACATTTCGAAATACCTACCAGAAGGATACGCCACACTTGATAGCCGTCAGCAATTAACAGATCCGTCAATTACACCACCTCCGCAATCCGTGCAATCATCATTATTACACCCAGAACCACCGCAGAGGAACAAGATGTTGATCAGGATGGCGATTCTTATCATTCTTTCTCCTCATTGCCAGTTATGGAAGGACGATCGAAATTCGCTTCGGCCATAAGTACCCATTTGCTATTACCGGGAGTGCGACTCAATTCCAGACGATACAGTTTCCCTGTGACCGTATCAAGGATGTAGTGCCAATGAGTTCGATCGACAGTGAAGGATTGTAATTGGTAGCGTCCATTTTCCCGATTTTCAGCGATCTCTGCCTTTAATACTGATTCTAAGCGAGCTATATAATATTTAATTGAATCTTCTTGTACCGGTTGGGCTGCCATTATTATAAGTATAACAGTTAGAAGAACGACCATAGTTATCAGACCTGTCAGATATCGTTTCATATTACCTCCATTTTCAGTGATAAAATATTTCTAATTTACTGTCATTATCTATCAGTGAGTAGTAATGAGTTTGTTGTACTCCGCCTGGATAATCATCCAATTTATTTCTGATTTAATACACCTGCATTTACAGTAGAAAATTAAAAAATATTAATCAGCGATTTTATGCCGTAGGAATATAAATTTATTATTATTTTCACTTATAGGCATTCGGTTAAATCGATAGATAATTCATTCTTAAAAGTTTTAGGAAAAAGGGAGGTTACATGAAACAAACCGGTATTTATCTGACTGTTGGAGGCGCGATACTGTTTATTGTCGTATTTATCGGAAAAATAATCAGCTTTATTGTGGGCAACCCACTGCTCGGTCTGGCATTATTGGCTATCATAATCGGCGTGATAATGATTTTAACTGCCATCTACAATGAGCGGAAAAATGATCCTGAAACTCAAGAATTAAAAAACGTACAACAATGATCGTTGTTACTACGGAATCAGTTTCCGGATATATAATAAGCAAACATCTTGGGACCGTAGTCGGTAATACGATCCGCGCCCGTCATGTAGGTAAAGATATTTTGGCTGGTTTAAAGACAATTATTGGCGGTGAAATCACCGAATACACCAAGATGCTGGCCGAATCACGGGAACAGTCTTTGAGCAGGATGATCCGCCAGGCAGAACAGTTAGAAGCAGATGCTATCGTCGCAATTCGTTTTCAAACCTCGATGATCATGGCTTCCACGGCCGAATTACTGGTATACGGTACGGCTGTGAAATTAAAGCAGATTTAACCCGCTCAAAATCAGAACAGAGATGTTACAGTTGGCTAATTGCCCCGCAATTTGCTGACCAGTGACATGAATGCTGCTACCCGGTCAGGATCAACATTATTGGACCAGATTCCCTCCTGCTTAAACCACGAACCAATAATCATCCCGTCGCAATAAGCAAAATAATCAGCGACATTTTCCAGCGTAATACCAGACCCAACCAGTACCGGTATTGCCACAGCCGATTGCACACTCCTTAACTCTTGCAAGTCCACTGCTGCTGCAGTGGTTTTCCCGGTCACAATCACACCGTCACTGAGAAAGAATTCGGCAGCTTTGGCGGTCTCTGCCGCAGTCATATCCGCGGTAATGGCATGTGAGCTATGCTTTTTCTTTATATCTGTGAAAATTGCAATGTTGTCAGCTCCGATCCGTTTGCGATAGCGTAACAACTCCCCCGCATCAGCCTCAATTAGCCCCTCGTCGGCCACCTGCGTAAATACAAAACCCTCGGCCCGGATAAAATCCAACCCGGCCGCATGGGCCGCAGCCAGGGCCTCCTGATTGGCGCCGGCCAATATTTGGATACCGGTTGGCAGCAAAGCCGCCCGCTTTACCTCAGATCCAATTACACTCATTGCCGCCGTTATTTCCGGTCCTACCATCTTTTTCAGATAGGGGACGTCATGCATGTTTTCGATCGCCAGCGCATCGAGGCCGGCTTCCCGGTAAACAAGTGCTTCGGTAATTGCTTTGTCAATTATAGTCGACATGTTACCCCCATAGCGTACCGTACCGGGCAAAGCATCCACATGGATCATACCTATAATGGGT
>DAOWAH010000071.1 GCA_030634675.1 Fidelibacterota bacterium | reverse complement strand
TCCAGGCCAAGTGGTTTATTGACAGTCCCTGAGCCGGTACCATAGGTTTGAGGTTCGCTGAGTTTGACACCAAAATGAGACCAGACATATTCACCGGATGAGAGCTTAATATAGTTATTTCGGGCATAATAGATTTCTAGAATCCGGTCATTGGTGTAGTCGATGACAAATAAATGATTCCTGGTATCTTCAACGGTAGTAATTGCTGAGAACCTGGCTGACTCATAATCTGGATCATTGGCCCCATCATAGAATACATGTGGTTTCAAATAAATGTCCAGCAATTCCGGATCGGCGGTCCAGTTATATACTACGATTGTCATATCCTGAAGGTTGAGCTGTTCAAACCAAGCCTGAGTACCATATTCTGTGGTTATAGTATCTCCGGTAAGGTTATCCTTAAATACAGCCGATGCCAAAACAGAATCAACGCCAGTAGAACCCCAATACTGGTTCCAGCGGAAAATCCGGTTGCTGCCATCAATAAAGAATGCGTTCATCTTTGCATCCACATCAACGTCAATAGGGCTGATTTGAGCACCATCATCATCTTGGAGATTGGTGAGAATATCGAAACCTTCCACCCGATTGCCACTCTGCTCCAGAACGAAAATACTGTTCGCTGCCGAATCGGCGATAAAAATATGACCGTCCCGGGCAATTGACAGGTCCATCGGTGTCTGGAGACCAATTACACCATCCCAGACCGGGTTAACCTGTAGGTAGGTAGTATCACCGGCGGAAAGTCCAGTGGAAGTATTCAGATCCTCAGGCAGGATCATTTTTTCTACGCAACCGGTCATGAAAATGATTACTAGTAACAATGTAATGAGGGGCTGAAAAGCGCTTGTTTTCTGAAATAATTTAATTAACACTAGAATGACAATCCGATCGTCAGCCGGGACGGGTCTGTTAAGTAAGTAAAGTTTGTATAAGCGTAATCAACCCGCAATTTCAATCCTCCAAGGGGTATATATAGCCCCGCCCCCATTGAGAAATCTTCTTCGACCCGGTTGAATTTATATCCAGCACGCAGGCTCAGAGTCTTGAAAAGAGTATATTCTGCTCCCAGTACAATCGATTCAGAATTATCCACCGGATGATTCAATTGCAGGGCCATGGTCAATACCTGGAATTCATTATCAATAATATTCATAGCCGAACCAACCCTGAATACCGTCGGGGGTGAAAACTCCGTAAAAGTTGAAGAATCATTGATGGCTTCTTCGCCTGAGGTACGATCGATATACTGCTTACTGAAATAACCATCAGGCCGGACCTGGGGACCAAAATTAGAGAGAGCGGCAGAGAATCTGAGTGTGCGAAAGCCAGTCCAGTAAAATGTACCCATATCGATTAGCGTGCCGTTCATTTTTGAACCGGCCAGGTTTTCCTGGACATGCTTAAAGGTTACGCCAAAACTGAATCGATCCGTCATGCGGGCACCGTAAGTCAAGCCGACGAACCTGTTCTGGAATACAAAATAATTCCCAGTGCCGTGGGGCATAAATTCAGTCGTTTCCTGCATCGGTTCCATATGGAGAATGCCGGCGCTGACACCGATATAATGCCGTTTATACAGGTGGCGAGCAAAACTAATGAAATCATAATTAATATCCGCCGGCCATTGAATCCGGGAAGCAGAAAATTCACTCCCGGCAAACTGGGCAACTGAGCCGGGATTATAGTAAATGGACGCGGCATCCTGGTTCAAGGCAACCACGGCTTCGCTCATACCAGCGGCGCGCGCGCTAACACCAATTTTCAGGAATGTAAATACGGATGTGCCGACCCGCTGTCCACCGAGAATAGGAAAGAGGTTCTGACTGCTGGCACCAGTCATCAGTAAAATAAACAAGATTAAAATCTTGGACTTCATCAGAATATTACCTGAATGCCCATGGTGGAGGAACGAGGCGGACGAATTCTAGAAGGATCATAATTAGGATTGGGGCTATCCAGTAAGCTATAGGCATAGATTACTCCGGGATCGAAGCCTTCCCCGGTAAACGGGTTGATGCGGCGTGGTATCCTGTAATCAAGCAGGTTTTCTACTTCCAGATATAGCTTCATCCGCAGTTTGTTCATTTTAAATGATTTGAACAATTTTACATCGATTGTTTTCTCAGATATATTGGCCAGCTTACTGAAAGGCCGATCATCATCCGTGGTACCGATATAATAGACTATACCACCCTCTTCACGAAATCCATCAGGATATTCTTTAGTTCCGGGAATCGAGACCGTATAGCGACGGCCACTGCGATAATCCAGCCTGACGGATGCTCCCCAGTTACTGGGATGATTATAAGAGATATTAGTGAAAAACTGTATCGGTCGGTCCCAATTCATGAAGTTTTCGCCGAGTGGTTTCTCGCGCAATTCACCAGCCTGAACTAAGAGATTATCCAACGGTGATGAACTCTTGCCGGTAACGATCGAATAATTGAAATTGATATCAGCGTAGATATTGGTAAAAATGCGGCTCTTCAGAATGAATTCAAGTCCGCGGGACCGGGCATAGTCAGCGTTGAAAAACATGTTGAAACTCTGGTGGGAGTACTTGGGGTTGGAAGGAGTGACCGGCCGAGACGTTTCATAATCAAACATATCCTTCCAGTAAGCTTTTAACTCCAGTACCTGGTCCTCGCTGAAACTGTGTTTGATGCCAATTTCATACTGGACGGTGGTTTTCGGATTCAGGTTCGGATTTCCAAAGACCTGATAGGTCGATTGGGATGAAGCATCCAGTTTGGCATAAACGTACTGGAATGTGGGCAACTGCGAAAAATGCCCATAATAAAAATAAAGTACGTCATTATTGGTAACCGGATGAGATATCCCGAAGCGGGGACTGATGCGGCCTTTGCCGCGGTAGCCCATAAATTCGAATGTTTCATCCTTGAACTTGGTCCGTGCTTCATCGGTGATTATGATAGCATCGGAGTCATTAATTGCATTTTCAACGTATTTCCCCGGGAACCAGTAATCATAACGTAAACCGATGTTAAGAGTCATACCCTCGAAGGTAATCCTGTCCTGAAGATAAAGCGCACCGTACATGGTCTGGGCTTTATACATATCGAAATTAGCACCGAAACCGGTAGTACCGGTCCAGGGATCTTCGATATCAAGAACCTGCATTTCGGTAATACTGTTTTCCAGTCCGGCCTTGATTTTGTGCCGTTTGGCGGTCTGGTAAGTCCAATCTAAATCAAAACGCCAGTTATCACTGAAAATGTCATACCACTCAGGGGCGAATCCGGTATCATAGAATTCATCGCCATAGGTAACGCGAGTATTACCCTCCTGGTCCAAGAGTACATAATGGATAGGTTTCAGATCCAGCCTTTCACTGTACTCGGTCCAATGCAGGTCACGGACAGCACTATGTTCCATTGTAATAAACCGGCCCAGGGTCCAGGTATAAAATGAACGAGTATTCAGGGTATGGGTGAAATTCAGGTTCATGAGCCTGGTTTCCCTGGTAATCGTATTATAATAATCCAGAATTTCCTGGTAGCGGTAAGGGAAATAAGTATTGGAAAATGCCCGGGACATAAAGAATCCCTGGTTAATATTCATGGAAATATCGTAAGACCAGCCCAGTTTTTTCTGGGGGTTAATATCCCAAGTTAGTTTATACAGAAGGTGCCAGTCGTTGTTTTCCCTGGGAGCCAGTTTCTCCATCAATTTATCGGCTGTTTCTTCAGACATTCCTGCAGGAGTGGACCAGTTGCGGTGTGGAAATATTTTTTCTGCAATGGGCAGGTTGCTGTCCCAGATTTTACTGTAGCCGCTGAGAAAGAAGGAGAATTTCCCCGGCAGGTCCATTCCCAGCAAGGATGGAAGTTTTTCAAGGAAAAGCGCTGGACCACCAAAATTGAATTCAAATCGGTCGGTATTGTAATGCGTTATCGCATCATTGTTTAAACCGAAATTATCACTGGCGTATTTGACAGCGCCCTCGAATTTGTTCCGTCCTTCTTTCAATTTAATATTCACCACGCCGGACATGGCCTGTCCGTACTCGGCGCTGTAACCACCGGTTACAACTTCCAGTTCTTCGATTGCTTCCGCATTGATAAAAAGATTACCGGAATAACCGGAGAGAGGATCCTTTACTGAAAAACCGTCCACTATAAAGAGACTTTCATCAACTCGGCCGCCACGGATGTGGATTTCATTATCCTGCTTGGTGACACCGATTTGTTCAGCTAAAATATCCTCGACACTAGAGACGACTTTATTGGCGATATCTTCACTGCGGATAATGGCCATGGAGGATGTGGCGTCCGCATCAAAAAGGGGCTTTTTACCAAGGACGACGATTTCTCTCCCCAGGGTCAGAACTGTTTCCTCCATTTCAAAGTCAAGCCTGGTCCGGTCGGTGGCAGTTACTTCGATTCCGGTTTGCAGCAATACCTTATAGCCGATGATTGAAGCTTCGACATTAAATGTGCCAGGGGCAACTCCGGTGATCGTATAAAAGCCATCCAGGCCGGTAGCGGCGCCGTAATAGGTACCCTTGACGACGACGTTGACGCCGATCAGCGGTTCGTTATTGGCTTTACCGGTGATTTTACCGGTAATTGTCCCGGTCTGTCCGAATACAACTGACAGGATTAATGCAGCGACAATTAACCGGCAGCTCACTGGACAAAAGCCTCATTGATTAAATAATCGAAAAAACTAATGATCCCAGCTTCTTCCAGGGTGGAATCATAGCCGTCGTGGAGGGTGATTGTCATTAACCCGGCCAGACCCGATACCCTGGTGGCGGAAACCTGGAATCTACCCATACCAGCCATGACTGGGTTTCCGACCCATTGATCCTCTGCGGTGGGATCCTGCAGGTGAAATAACTCCTGATATTCAGCAAACAGCGATGAATCCGGTTCGAATGCACGCATGCGTATGGCAATCATTTTTGCTATGGCAATGTCATATTCTGAAGAAATCCCTGATTCAAGAATCCTGCCCGGCCACATACGGCCATTCGGATTGACTACATAGGAATCAACCAGTGGGAACCAGGTCAAGGTGGTATCCTTCAGCTCGGTGGCTACCATAAACAGGTTACCACCACCCAGGATGAAGGAATTAATATTTGATTCCGCATCCGGGTATGTTTCATTTCCGGTATAGGCTGAATACCAGATGACATTATCGAAATATTTCAGGTTGGCAGTTATATCCATCGTCGAGAACGGCAACCGCTCACCAATTTCCCAAGTGGAATAATTCCCTGGACCGATAACAGAATCGAGGACTGACTTATACCAGATATTTGTTTTATTCTCAGTATCCTGAGGAAAATCATCAACCAACAGCAGGTCACCTACAACTGACATTACTTTCCAGAAATCAGGTTCGTCAGTGTTTAAGGTATCAGGGAACTGGATAATCTTGCTTTCGGCGCCGGCAATATCGCTGGTTTTTAGATAAATAGCGTGTAAACCGGGTTCTAGGTCAGTAAAAGTGTAGCTGGTATAGGCGGCCGCATCCAGGGTATTCCAGCAGGTATCGCAGGTGTCGTCAATAGCATAATAAATATTGATGATTGTTTCTAGACCATCCAGGTCATAAAGGTCCCAGACGAATGTCCGGGTTGGGAATGTAAAAGTCGTATCACCATTAACATCCTGCCTGGTTGGATTGCTCTGGTAACGGAAAGAAATCTCAGGACTGGAGTTTTTTATTGGAAAAACAAGTTTTGACGGCGACGGGTCCACTGCGCCATCAGTTTCTGTTGGGGGCAGGTTAAATAATTCGTTCTCCTGCAATGGCCGTAAGGGCGTGCCCATGGGAGTCTGGATTCCGGGTACCTCTCCTTCGTAAAGAAAAACATCTGTAGCATCCAGGACATTAATCGTGGTACCAACATCAGAAATATATTCCACATCACCGGAATCGTTTACAGCAGTGGCCGGATTGTTATAATCCCAGCGCGCGGTATTATCGATTGCCTTGATATCAAACCAGAACACATCCAGGGCAGTACGGATAGGAACATAGAATATTCCCGATTCCCTGGTGGTGTAGGTCCAGTCAACATCCGAATTCCATTTATATTGATAACCGATGACTTCGCCATCGCTGTCTTCCCCCCACCAGTGCAATATCTGGCGGCTGGTGGTGACTGTAGCGAAGGCATCAGTCAGTGTATCGGGACCCTGGACAGGAATGCTGTCCAAACCAATTATATAATACCAACTGGAGTCAGCAGATTCAACCGGAAAAAGCGTATCGCTGGCAACTACTGTAAGATAAGTCTCCGGCGTCGCATTGACCAGCGGGTCGGAAGGATCATCATACTCCCAGAGCGAACAGGACCACAAGGCAATTCCGAGCAGGATTATTAATCCGGTATTTTTCAGCGTTTTAATCTTCAATCGAATTAATTAATAGTCCTCCCCCCTATACCGGGGGGAGGACTCATTATTTTAGCGTAATAAGAGCATTTTTTGAGAGGAGGTGAAGCTGCCAGCTTTAATCCGGTAGATATACATACCGGAAGCAACTGTAGCGCCCTTATTATTCTTACCATCCCAGGTTACAGTGTAGAGGCCGGCATTGTAACTATCTTTTACCAGCATCCGGACCTGGCGGCCCATTAAATCATAAATTACCATGGTAACCTTATCAGCCGTTGCCAGACGGAATTGTATCTGGGTCTCCGGGTTGAACGGGTTGGGGTAATTCTGATAGAGGGCATAGCTCTCAGGCTGGAGATTGTTGTCAACACCAACAGTATTGATATCAATGTCGGATTTCCATAATGGAACCAACTTATAGGTGGTGGAATCGGCATAAGCACCGAAGTGGTGATAAATCCAGCCGCGGATGGAATTGATCTCTGTCCCGATATCCGGGAAACCATTATCGTTCCACAGGTTCCAGATATCGTCAGAATCATGGTCAATCCATACTTCACCAGTACCATCGCTCACCTTGATACCGCCATCATTGGAGGATAATGCACCATGCTCCACGACTTCAGATGCACCAAGGGTGACCATAACATTGCCCCACTGTTCAGCGGTGGTGGGATACATCAGATCAGCTGCATCAACATAAGTCATGGGTGGTGCAGAACCAATACCAACCAGGTTGATAGGCTGGGTAATGAACAATTCGGTCATATTAGCCGGGGGAGTATTGTATTCGGCTATATAGCCGGTGACAACTATACTGTCACCTACATAGAGAACCGGGTACGCAGAACTGTCGGGGGCATAACTGAGAATTGCGCTCCAGGGACCGCCCTTAGGGTCGGCGAAAACGAATTTGATTCCGTCACCGGCATAACTCAAACCGGTAGGCATAGTCACCATACCGGTAAGCGAAACAGTATCACCAAATGCAGTTGACATGTCGGAAGAGCCATCGCCAGCTGTCTTCAGAAGGTCACTGTAAAGTACCTGCTGAATGCGTTGGAAACGG
>DAOWAH010000112.1 GCA_030634675.1 Fidelibacterota bacterium | reverse complement strand
ATTTCCACATCTTCCGTTGAAAAACGCTGACCCTCCAGAAATTCAAAATCCAGGATTTGCCAGAATTCACCATCTACAAATTTTAAAGCGAAATTAAACTTGCGGTTGTTTTTATAAGTGATGATTGGATTATGAAAAGATGATATCGAGACAAGTTCCGGCGTCTTTAAACTTTTAACATAGCGCTTTAAAAAATAGGGGCTGAACAATGGACCGGCAGCCATACCACCGGACTTGGATTTCAATATTGACATTGTAACTGACAAGGTTCGGTCAAGTTTTTTCTCAGGCGTAACCGGACCAAAGGTGTGATCCACAAATGATGCTATCACTATGAGAATGAGTAGGGTAAAACTGATTCCGAAAAGACTAATGAAAGTAAACAATTTGTGGCGCCACAGAACCTTAAAGGCAGTTTTGAAATAATTTTTTAGCATCTACGCCTCCTAATTGACCTGACTGCCGTCAAATAAACGGATTATCCGATCGGACTGATGGGCAATGTTATCATCATGGGTCACCATCACGATAGTCGTGTTACTTTCTTTAACCAGTTTGTTGAGGATATCCAGAATTTCTCCGCCCATTACACTATCCAGGTTACCGGTCGGCTCATCCGCCAATAGAATTTCCGGTTCCCCTACAATAGCTCGGGCAATAGCCACACGCTGACGTTGACCACCAGACAACTGACTTGGAAAATGCTTGGTACGAGCACTTAAGCCGACTTTCTCAAGAGCCTCCAAAGCCCGTTTCCTTCGTTTTGCGCTGGACATCGTCCGGTATATCAGCGGTAATTCAACATTGTCGACTACTGACAAGTCATTTATCAGATGGTAACTTTGAAAAATAAAACCAATTTTCCGATTACGCACATTAGCCCGCTTCCGGTCTTTAAAGGAGACCGTTGATTCACCGTCAATATATACTTTACCTTTGGTAGGCTCATCCAGAAGCCCCATAATATTTAACAGTGTACTTTTTCCGCAGCCGGAGGGACCCATTACTGAGAGAAATTCACCTCTCTCAACTTCGAGATTAATATCATGCAAAGCGAGGGTTTCAATTTTCTCGGTTTGATAGACTTTTTCAATTCCATTTAATTTGATCATAACTGACTCCTGCGATGTATATCGCTATTTTAATTACGGATTACAATCGTATCCAGATGTTTGTATTTCTCCATATCGGAAATAATAATTCTGTCCCCTGCTTCGATCTCATTTTCGATCTCAACAAAATCAAGATTAGTCGCTCCAATCCGTACCGTTTTTCGAATTGCTTTATCACCAACAACGATAAAAATATCCTGAACACCGGGACCATTAATAAAGGGACCGTTTTTTACACGGATAATGTTGTCTTTATAGGCCGTGATAACGAATACGTCCACCCGCAGATTGGAGCGTAAATCCTGATCAGTTTTCTCTGCCAACTCAATATAAAAGGTAATCGTACCACTTTTGATTGTTGGTTTGATACCTGTAATCGCTCCCACCAGATCACGCTGGTTGATTCGAACCCGTACCGGGGCACCCAATTTCAGTCGGGAAATATGAATATCAGAAATCCGGCCCTCCACTTTATAGCTGGTTAAATCAGCAATTCGTGCCACAATTTCTCCAGGCTGAATAGTGGCGCCAATATTTTCATTCACCCAGGTGATCACGCCATCTCGGTCAGCGCGGATATCCGCCAATTCCAGTTGCCGTTCAATTTCCTCTATCGATTTTTCCTGAATACCAATTTTCAGATCAATCTCCCTGATATCAGCTCTAAGAGTTTTCTCTTCATTCTCAATCGTTTTTTCCAGCAGTACCAGTTCCCGGCGGGCAATTTCCAGATTCAAGCGAGCCTGATCCAAATGATCTTTACTTCCAGCGCCAATTTCATATAAATGTTCCGCTTGATTCAATTTGGAAAGCAATAATTCCAAACTCAATTTTTTAATATCATGCTGCGCCTGTAACTCGGTGCGGTTACGCTCCAGAGCCAGGTTCAATTGAACCTTTGTATTTTGATGCAATTTCAATTCATCTTCCAGCCGTTCCAATTCCAAGTGGACGAATTCCTTATTAAGTTTAAGAATTGCGGAACCGGCTGCTACTTTTTCTCCCGCTTGATGATATACCTCAACAACTGTGGATTTAATCGGACTGGTAATTACCTGCTCAAAGGCTGGGATTACCGTACCAGAAGCCGAGATTGCATCCTCGATCCGACTACGCTCGGCGGTAGCAATTATTATTTTAGATTTCTCAAGGGAAGGTGTGAGAATGCTTCGTAAACTGAAAAATCCGATAATGATAATTAGAATTATGATCATTGAACGGAGAATGGTTTTAAATTTCCGTTGCAATAACTGTTTGGTTGTTAATTCGCGATCCAAAATGATTTCCTGGTTTGTACATTGTGTGTCAACAACTGTACCGTCGTATAAGTTATTGATATATAAAATATTATCAATCAGTGAATAAATCTAATTGTGTTCAATACCGGACACACTGTCCGTTTATAGTAAAGTTTGATTATATTGAATAATGTCTACTGGATTGAAGGTGCTTCCAATGCGAATCAATCTAATAAATCGTGTACCTTTGTTGCCAGATCGCTTTTCCTGAAAGGATTTGATAGTGTTTCCACACCTGATTTTCGGGACTGCTTAACCAGCATACATTCCGGCCCATAACCGGCAATAAATAAGAATTTAACAGCAGAATTACTACGGACGAATTTGAGAACAATAATTGAATAATTACTTAGAAATTGAATCATTGTTATCCGCCCATTGCCCATAAATCAAATCATCAAAATAGAGTGCCAAACGATGCGACCACCGCATATTTCTGATGATAAATCGTACCAGATTATGGAACCGATTATTGCGATGAGAAAAAGGACAGACCGCCATGCAAATTCCGCAGTCAGTTCCTATTTGGCGCCAATATGAGTAGCAGCGTTCCACATTAGTCGGCCATTTTTCTACTCCGCGAATAATTTTCTGCCCTTCAAATGCGAGTGCCCGTGATGGACAATTCTTTGCACATTTTTTACAAATCTGACAGAATGCCTCGGCTCCCAGGGCTCTCGGCTCATCATATGCTAAGGGAAGGTCAGTTGTAACCGCCCCGATCCGCACCCGGCTGCCATATTTATCAGCAATCAGTATATTATTTCGGCCTAACTCTCCCAAGCCGGCTTTAACTGCCAGCGCTGGCAGGATCAAATCATAATGAGCATCATAATGAGCCTTAGCCGCATGACCGGCCTGAATCAATACTGCTTCAAGCGTTTGTGAAATAACCGCGGCACGATAATACTGGCGAGCTGACTCCAGAATTGTATCGGCTTGAGGTGCCTTCTGCATCCGGTCAAAATCCATCTCAACCAAAAATACAATTGCGGTGGGATGAACCAGGTTAATCGGTTGCCCATAGTTCTCATCAAAGCGACCCCTGTGGCTGTAAATAAAAGACTCGACCAGATCTGTGCATCCAACTGTAACCGCACCTAATTCATGGGCTAGTTTTATAATTATATTTTTCGGGTTTTTTCCAACTTTCAGTTCTTGCACGCTCCGAGTAACAAATTCCTGATCAATTTCTATATTATCAATTGCAGCAAAATAATTTCGCGCTTGTTCAGATTTTTCCGGATCATAATATTTCCCTTGCGGATTCATCAAGCGCGGCATCCCGCGCAAACGATCATCAATTTGCTTTAATTCCGGTCGGCGGGTATAATACTCCTGATAGGCAGCGGTATCTTTACACCGAGCTATACGGGCAAACATGGTATCCCGTTCATCCACTTTACGATCAGGTAAATGAAATTTCATTGGTTTTAGCGGCTCTGATTGAGGTAAACTGAAATTTGTTTATCAGCTATCGAATCAACACCATTTTGCGAGTCTGGGAGTACTCCGGTGTCTGTATATGCGCCAAATAAATACCGGCCGCAACCTGCTGATAACTTGCATTGGTTCCATCCCAAACAACTGAATATTCTCCAACCGATTTAGTTTCTTGTACCAGGGTCTTTACAGATTGCCCAAGCAGGTTATGCACCGTCAATTTTACAGTTGTGCGACGGGCTACCTGGTATTCCAGAATGGTCGTCGGATTAAAGGGATTGGGGTAATTCTGTTTAAGATTAAATTGCGTCAGCAGGCCTTTTTTCCTATCTTGATCGGCCGACATACTGATAAAAGTCACTTTGAAATCATCTAAATAAATTATACCGGCATCTTTTTTTGCATCGTCAATTTCCACTAGATAGATACTCTTCCAGGTGATAGGAAAATTCAGCACGGCATTGGGATTGCCCCAGTGTATGATGGCTTCATCAAAGGGAATTTCCAGATAGCGCCATTCCCCGGTCCAATCAATCCCCGGCGTTGCATTGGTAAAATTCACCAGAAATTTTTCACCGTCCGCATCCTGAAATTCACCTCGAAGCCAATGCTCTCGTCCATCACCGTACACATAAATTCCAATCGCTTGTGGGGTACCTGATATGGGTATCGAACAATTAAGATATAAGGCGCTGGTTCCGCCGGTAGTAAGGCTGTAATCCAATCGCCCGGCGGTGGGAGTCGAAGTAGCAACTGAGTCATCCACCATAAAATTACAGCCCGCCAGGTTTACGTTAACACCTGAAAGACTCCAGTTGGTAATAGTAGTGAAATCATCCACCACTACATCCATTGAGACCCCCACAGAAACAGCACAGCTACCAGCAATAGTGTGATAAGTTGCCCAAACAAATCCGGTTCCGGGGTGGGTTGCCAGAAAAGTGCCAGAGCTAGAAATCTGCCCGATCGAATCGGTTGCTGACCACGTATAATCGGTAACCGGTAATGTTATTAGATTACCATAAGTATCCCGTGCGTGAGGTGTAATGAGTTGCTCCTGCCCAACTTCAAGAATTACAGGTGCTGGACTCAGTTCTATTGTGGCAATATCGGTCACGTATACATGGGATGAATCGACGACCGAACTAATCGCAGCAAAAATATAGCCATCTACTTGGACCGCACCGGCAGTAAATCTGCCGCTACTGTCAATTGTACCAATTGCCGGATTACAGGTCCAGGTAACAGAGTCGCTCAATATGGGCACCGGATTGTAATGCTGATCAAATCCACTTACGCTGAATTGAGCCTGCGATCCAACAATCACGTAGGCTTCTTTCGGACTGGTGCTGAGGATTGTTAGGGGACCCGTTGGCGCCGTACTTATTACCATTAGTGCATTTGCAACTGACCGTTCTCCGCCACCATCAGAAGGACTATTTACTACATTCCCCCTCACAACCATCGTTGTTGATCCGCCACCATCCAGGTTTATTCCCTGGGTTACACCCCACTCCAACATATAATTTGCCAGTTCAAACAACGACATACCCGTGCTGTAGCCCGCCTGACGACCGTCCACAGTGAAATAATACACTTTGGTAGAATCCTGATTAAAGCCCACCGCCGTCCGGGGATGTCGATCGTGGGCAAAACTATAACTTGTTCCTTCCGCATCCCACTCCACTGTAGCTACACTGTCACGGATTAAGCGTGGCATGCCGCCGATCATTTCAATCAGGGGCGCTGTAATAGGCGGCATATTCAGGATACAGGCTAAAGTATCACCAATGAATACCTGTTCATTCAAAAAAGTGGCGGAAATTCCATGCCCGGATAACACAATCCCATTATTCGGAATAGTATTATTCCCATGTCCTTCGGCCATAATACTATCCTTATTGGTAACCACTACCCGCCTGGATCTGTTAACAAACTGCTGTTCATCAATATACAGGGCGATAACTTCCGTACCCCAATAATTGGTTTGGGAAGTAGCGCCAAAATAGTCGTTGTAAACAATAAGATTATCTGTCAACCGGCCGGCATTGACCTTCGTAATCCCCGCGCTGGAGCCATTTGCTGCGATCAACTGACCAGTAAAACTGACAATGTCAATGTATGGTTTTTTGTCCAAGTCCATGGCAAAGGTGGAGCGGGGGTACGGCTCTTTTAGCATTTCACCTTGAATGATCTGGGTGCCAATGGGAATTCCGCCAGTGGCATAGAAATCACCATTGATT
>DAOWAH010000104.1 GCA_030634675.1 Fidelibacterota bacterium | reverse complement strand
TTCTACGAGACGGTAAGTGTGTCGGAACCAGATTGATTGGAGAAACCAGCCGGGAAGAGTTGATTCGGATGATGGTTAATCGTGAATTAAACGAAAGTTTTATTCGCGAACAACCAACCTTGGGTGGAGAAGTCTTCAAGGTCGAGAACCTGTCGCGGCAGGGTCGCTTGAACAAGATCAGTTTTTCACTGCAAAAAGGTGAGTTAATCGGCATTGCCGGACTTTTAGGGGCTGGTCGCACGGAATTGGCGCGGGTGTTATTTGGAGTTGATTCGATCGATTCCGGCGACATTTTTATTCATGATCAGCGTTGCAACTTGAAATCTCCCCGGGAAGCTATTACCAACGGAATTGGGTTTTTAACCGAGGATCGTAAGTCCCAGGGATTGGTTATGACCATGTCGGTCAAAGAAAATATCACCTTGCCAAATTTGAAACGCTTTTCCCGATGGGGTGTGATTGATAAACGGGCTGAGGAAACTACCGCCGATCGCCACTGCCGTGAGCTTGGTATCAGATTAACAAGCTTGGATCAGCTAACATTGAATTTGAGTGGTGGCAATCAACAGAAAGTTGTGCTAAGTAAATGGCTGTGCAGTCAAGCCGATATTTTCATTTTTGATGAGCCGACCAGAGGAATTGATGTAGGGTCCAAGCAGGAGTTCTACCGACTGATGAATGAACTAACTGCCCGGGGGGTGGCTATTATTGTCATATCATCCGATTTACCGGAGTTGTTATCAATCAGCGATCGCATTTTAGTCATGCATAACGGATCCATTGTTGAGCAGTTCAAGCGTGATGAATTTGATCAGGAGAAAATCCTATTCTGTGCCCTGGGGAGTGTCGGTGAAGCTTAAGGGTTTGTTGGCCCATCCCAGTCGCCAGTTTGGCACCCTGCTGGGTCTGCTGCTTCTGATCGTGTTTTTCTGGATTCTGACACCTCATTTTCTCACAGTTTCCAACCTGCTTAATGTTGCTCAGCAGACCGCCATCAACGCGATTATCGCCGTCGGCTTGACCTTCGTTATTATTACAGCTGGGATAGATTTATCGGTGGGTTCAATCATGGCCTTTTCAGGAGTAGTGTTGGCCAGTGTCTTGAGTGCCGGCCTGCCGATACCACTGGCCATTTCAATAGGCTTGCTGGTCGGGCTGGCCTGTGGTAGCATCAACGGATTATTGATTGCTTACGGGAAACTACCGCCATTTATATCGACACTGGGTATGATGAGCGTGGCCCGCGGTGCGGCTTTGATGTACACCAACGGACGTCCGATCTCAGGATTTTCGGCTGAATTCCGCTTCCTGGCTAATGGGGAGATTTTTTCTATACCGACCTCAATAATTATCATGATAGTAGTGTATTTGATCGCGCATTTCATTCTGACCAAAACTAAGCTAGGCCGCTATGTCTATGCCATCGGCGGTAACGAGGAAGCCGCCCGCTTGTCTGGAATCAATGTAGCAGTTTATAAAATAATTGTCTATGGAATCTGTGGACTGCTCGCCGGTTTGGCGGCTGTTATTCTAACAGCCCGGTTGAACTCAGCCCAGCCGATTGCTGGTATCATGTATGAACTGGATGCGATTGCCGCAACTGTAATCGGCGGAACCAGCTTGATGGGCGGTGAAGGCCGGGTAATGGGAACATTGATCGGTGCGCTGATTATGGGCGTTTTACGCAATGGCCTCAACCTTTTGGGGGTGTCATCATTTTTACAGCAGACCATTATCGGTTCGGTGATTATTATTGCGGTTCTGGTTGACATGACCCTGAAAAGGAGAAAAAATTGATGGAAAGAATTATAAAGTATCCACTGTTATCAATCATCATCGCTAGCTTGATCGTAATATTAATATTTGGTTGTCAAAGGGGAAAACAATCCGACGCAACTGGTCCTACGGTTGCCTTTGTAATGAAAACGCTGAACAATCCTTTTTTCATCGATATGCAGCGAGGGGCTAAAGATGCCGCGGATAAATCTGGGATAAATCTGCTGGTACAGGCGGCTGAGCGCGAAGTTGACGTGGAAAAGCAGATGCAGATCATTGAGAATCTGATTCAGCGTAAAGTAGCTGTAATCTGTGTGACACCCAGCGGATCCAAAGAGATCATCCCGGCTATCGTGAAAGCCAATCAGGCCAATATCCCGGTGATCATTGTTGATACCAGGGTGGATGCTGAAGCTCTGAAAGAATCCAGCGGTAAAATTGCCGGGTTTATCGGGTCTGATAATGTTGATGGTGGTAAAATTGCTGGTCGCTATATTATCGAGCAATTGGGGGGCGTCGGCAAAGTAGCAATTCTGGAGGGCATTCCCGGTCATGAAACCGGTGATGCCAGGTTAAAGGGTTTTCATGAAGCACTCATGAACCAATCCGGGATCACATTAGTAGCATCGCAAACCGCCAACTGGGAGCGCGACCAGGGCTATAATGTGTTCCAGAATATTCTTCAATCCCATCCCGGTGTTCAGGCCTTGTTCGCCTGCAACGATATGATGGCGCTGGGAGCGGTGGAAGCTATTTCCGCCATGGATAAAACCGGTGAAATTGTGGTGGTCGGATTTGACGCGATCACAGATGGACGCCAGGCTATTGCCGAAGGACGGATGTCAGCATCAATTGCTCAGCACCCTTACGATATGGGTAAAGTTGCCTTGGAAAAGGCTTGGGCTTTGCTGCAGGGACAAATTATTCCGGCTGAAATACCGGTAAAAATTGAGCTGATAACGGCAGCTTCATTAACAAATAATTAAACAATGATAGTGAAATGAGTAATAAGAAAATAACTTTTGGTTTAGTAGGCGCCGGTCGCATCGGCAAAATGCATGCTGAAAATATTTTAGCAAATTTTCCCCAGATAAATCTGAAAGCAGTAGTTGATCTAAAATTGGATTTTGACTGGGCGGAAAAAGTTGGAATTCCAGTCAGATCACAGGAAATCACGGCCATAACCTCCGATCCGGAAATTGATGCCGTTGTTATAACGACCCCATCGGACACGCATGTTCAGATGATTACTTTGATGGCAGAAGCGGGGAAGCAAATCTTTTGTGAGAAGCCAATCGCTTTTGATCCCGATTCGATTCAAAAGGCCATTGATGCAGTCGAAAAAGCCGGTGTTATCCTGCAAGTCGGATTTAATCGCCGCTTTGATCCCGATTTTTTAAAGGTCCGGCAGACAGTGGAATCAGGTGGGATTGGAGACCCACACATCATCAATATGACCAACCGTGATCCAAAACGGCCAGACTTGAAATTTATTCCTGGTTCCGGTGGGCTATTTATGGATTTTTGTGTCCATGATTTTGACATGGTCAGATACTTGACCGGGAGCAATGTTGAAGAAATATATGCCTGCGGCGCTAACCTGGTCGATCCGAAAATTGGAGAATTGGGCGATATCGATACGGCGCTGCTGACACTTAAGCTGTCCGATGGGACGGTTGCCATAATCGAAGTCTGCCGAGAGACCAACTATGGCTATGATCAGCAGGTGGAAGTACTGGGATCTAAAGGAAGTATCCGGGCGCAAAACCGCAGGCCTACAGCTGTTGTTGTAAGTCGTAAAGATGGCGTGTTTATGGATCAACCGTTCTATTCCTTCGTCGAACGCTATAAAGAAGCCTATATTGCCGAATTAAATGGATTTATCAATTGTTTGGAAACCGGAGAAAAACCGGTTGTCGATGGTCATGATGCTTTTAAAGCCGTACAGGTTGCAGTAGCCGCACAACAGTCACTAAAATTAAATAAGCCAGTGAGACTAAATTAATGAAATCAATCAATGTTGGAATTATCGGCGCTGGCCGGATTGGAAAGATCCATTGCAACAATCTCCTCTTGATTCCCGGGGTAAATATCGCGGCGATTACTGATCCGTATATAGATGCCTGTTGGGCTCACAGCCACCAGCTCAACGTGGTTCCGGATGCGGAGGCGATTTTCAGCGATCCTGAAATCGATGCAGTGTTTATTTTGTCACCATCGACTCTCCATGCGGAACAGATTATCCAGGCTGCCGAGGCTGGTAAACATATTTTCTGCGAGAAGCCCATAGCTCTGGATCCATTACGCATTCAAGAAGCCCTGGATGCGGTTGCCACTGCCGGTGTCAATTTACAAATTGGTTTTAACCGCCGTTTCGATCCCAATTTCCGTCATCTCAAGGATGTTTATGAAGCGGGACAGATTGGTGATTTATATATGGTTAAAATAATTGCTCGCGATCCATCGCCGCCACCCGCGGAATATGTCAGAGATTCTGGTGGTATTTTCCTCGATATGACCATCCATGATTTCGACATGGTTCGCTATCTTTCCGGCAGCGAAGTGATTGAGGTCTATGCTGCTGGTGCGGTCCTGATTGATCCGGCGATTGGTGAAGTCGGCGATGTGGATACGGCCATCACGACACTGACGCTGGAAAATGGCGCTTTGGCAGTAATCGATAATAGTCGCGAGGCCGTATATGGTTACGATCAGCGGATTGAACTGTTTGGATCAAAAGGCAGCATTACTGCTGAAAATAACACGGCCACGCGCTCTACAATGATGACAGCCGATGGCACCCTTTCGGAGCGACCACTGGACTTTTTCCTGGAGCGCTACCAGGATTCTTTTCGTCTGGAAGTGAATGAGTTTTTTGCAGCCATTTCAGGAAACGGTACAATTACTGCGGATGGTAAATCTGGACTGGTTTCAATATTGATCGGTTTGGCTGCCAGAAAATCGCTGGCTGAAAATCGTCCGGTAAAAGTAGCAGAAATTCGACAGGAATATTTTGGAAATTAGTATTGTTAATAACCCCGTAACACGAGGTGTCTATGTTTAATCCCTTGCGATTTTTTGCCACAGGCAAAGACATGCCTGAAATTCAAGATAAGAATGTTGTTGATAAGCTGTATAAAAAGTATCGTCTGAATGTAATGCTGGCAATAACGGTTGGTTATGGTCTGGCCTATCCCTTAAGACTAGCATTGAATGTGGTAAAAAAACCGTTGATTGATAATGGAATATTTACGGCAATGGATCTAGGTAATATTGGATCGGCTTTATTATATGCCTATGCGCTGGGAAAATTGACTAATGGTTTTTTAGCGGATCATGCCAATGTGAAACGCTTTTTTGCTTTTGGTGTAATTATCTCATCTTTGCTAAATATTGCAATGGGGGGGTCTACAATACTATTGGTGTGGATTATATTGTGGGGATTGAATGGTTGGTTTCAGGGCTTTGGTGCACCCACCGGCGCTGTGTCCCTTGCTAACTGGTTCAGTAATAAAGAACGCGGCCTTATCTATGGAATATGGAGTACCGCCCATGCCATAGGTGAAGGACTTACATTTCTGGTATCAGCTTCAATCGTTGCTTTATGGGGCTGGCAGGCCGGATTTGTAGGCCCGGGACTTTTTGGTATATTGGTAGCGTTCGGCATATACATGGTTTTGCAGGATCGTCCCCAGACGCTGGGTTTGCCTGCTGTGGCCGATTGGAAAAACGACCATGGTGTAGCTGATGATAAAACTCTTGAAACTAAGAAAGCCCAGCTTCAAATCCTCAAAATGCCCGCTATTTGGATATTGGGATTAGCATCAGCCACCATGTATATGACCAGGTATGCTATCAATAGCTGGGGGATTTTATATCTGCAGGAAGCAAAGGGTTATTCGCTGATGGAAAGTGGTGCGATTCTCAGTCTAAATACTTTTGCCGGTATTATTGGCTGCGTAGCTTATGGCTATATTTCAGATAAATTCTATTCTGCCCGGAGACCCCCGGTTACTCTGTTTTTTGGCATAATTGAGATATTAGCACTATTTGTAATATTTTATAGTCCACCCGGTAATGTTGTGTTATTAACAACTGCTTTCTTTGTTTATGGTTTTACGCTCAGTGGCTTATTGGCAGTTCTAGGCGGTTTATTCGCTATTGATATTTCACCCCGTAATGCAGCAGGAGCTGCAATGGGTTTTATCGGTTTCTTCAGCTATATGCTTGCTGGTTTACAGGATCAAATCAGTGGATTTCTCATAGATAAAAACTCTGCAGCTATCGACGGTGTACTTACATACAATTTCAAACCGGTAATTATTTACTGGATCGGATCATCTGTTGCTTCAATGATTCTGGCAGCAACACTGTGGCGCGTAAAAGTTAGAGAATAGCAATCTGCTAATTAATATGAAAAAAGGGAATATCCTGTGAAAAGTTATGATATAGTAATTTTCGGAAATTATACTAAGGATACTATTATATCTGCTACTGGTACCCGTTATGTTGATGGGGGTGGTTTTAATTACGGCGCTCATGCAGCCT
>DAOWAH010000073.1 GCA_030634675.1 Fidelibacterota bacterium | reverse complement strand
GGTGTAAATATAGCCCATCCTGATCCCTAAGGCGGCGGATATCTGGTTCAGCGAAAAGGTCAGGTTTACCAGGCGGATCCCGCCCACTACCATAACGAAAAAGGCAAATAGGATGACCACGCTGTAAACGGTGAATTTTATCCGCCGCCGGCCTGCTTCACCGACGCGCTGGGTGATCAGATCGATCCCTAGGTGGGCTCTGGTTCGGAGGGCATAACTAGCCCCCAGGACGCCGATCCAGATCAGTAGGAAACGGGCCAGTTCCTCGGTCCAGCTGCTGGGGTCCTGGATAATAAAGCGCGTAAATACCTGCCAGGTCACAGCCAGGACAATCAGCATCATCAGGGCAATCAAAAACCTGCTTAATACCAGATCGATACTATCAATAATTCTCTGCATAGTTTTCCCCATCACTCCTGTATTGCGTTAATTTCCTGGATCAGGTCATATACAAATGTTCCCTGGTAAGATTCGTGCATGGAATGAACCGCGTCACGGAAAGGTTTTTTATCGGGCCGAATCACCTGAACGCCGGCTTTTTGTACCTCGGCCAGGGCATTGGCGGTTGATTCCTGCCAGAGTTGGCGCTGGTGGGCTACTGATTCATCCACCGCTTCCTGCAGCCAGACCTGCTGCTGTGAATTGAGCTTTTCCCAGACATGGGTACTGATAAGCAGGATATCAGGCACGGAAGTGTGCTCATCGAGGGAATAATATTTACAGACCTCATAATGCTTGGATAGATAAAAACTTGGTGGATTGTTCTCGGCTCCATCAACCACCCCCTGCTGCAGGGCTGTATAAAGTTCACCCCAGGAGATTGGAGTAGCAGAGCCACCCAGAGCCTGGATCATCTTAACTGATGTTTGGCTTTTCTGAACACGAATTTTCAAACCAGCCAGTTCAGCAGGAGACTGGATTGGAATATCTTTGGTATAAAAACTGCGACTTCCAGCGTCGTAATAACAGAGGCCCCTGAGGAAATAATCCTGGCCCGCCAGCAAAATTCGTTTACCGATCTCCCCTTCCAGCACTTTCCAGAGATGATCTTCGCTGCGGAAGACATAAGGAATGCTGAAGATTTTCATTTCCGGAACAAATGATTCCATGGGACTTGCAGAAACCTTAGTAATCGCCAGGCTGCCGATCTGGAGTAGTTCGATCAATTCCCGTTCCGCCCCCAGTTGGCCACTGGGATAAATATCTATCCGCATTTTACCGCTAGATTTTTCCGCCAGTTTCTGTGCCATAAACTCCATACCCTTGTGTACCGGGTGTCCTGTATCAAGAACGTGGGCTAGTTTCAGCACTTTAACATCTTGGATACCACGGCATCCAAGCAGCAGAACCGCGACAATCGTGACAAATAATTTGATCCGCAATCTCATGAGATATTCATTCCTTTTGTGTTTGGCTTTTCCAGGAATAGTAATTTTTAGATGAAGATTTCCTTAATATGTCGTTTAAACAAGTTATCAGTGACGTTCCAGGAAATATCGGAGCGGTATTTCACCAGGGCGTTGGTGTACACCGTTCCCAGTTCGGCGGCTACTTTATAGCCTACATGGATCAGCTGCCGAAAATTCAGGTTATAGTCTGAAACAGATTGGACGTGACGGAGGGTAGCAGCAAATTTATTACCATCCCAGGCCGATACTTCTTCCGCGGCCGGCAGTTTGGTCTTATCGATATTAAGGACGGTGGCATAGGGACCGCATAATTCATCGTAGCGTCCCAGCGATTCGGTATAGATCTTTTTCGCCAGCTCAAGACCTTCACCGCCCGCCTCTGCCAGGCCAATCAGTTCTTCCAGCCAGGTCGTCCCGGCGGTCTTAACGTGGATACCCGCATCGTATTTCCGGATCGTTTCCTTGATGATGGGATAAATGGAAAATTTGTCACTGCCGGAATGTACGCTGAGCTTGAGTGAATCCGGCAGTCCGAATTCTTTCACCGCCAGATCCAGGACAGCAACATCCTGCTCGAATTCCCGGCGGAACTGGTCCAGGTTTCCAACATAATCGACACCCTTGTTGAATTCACCGGTGAATTTGGGGGCGATCGTCTGAACCGGGATACCTTCAGCGGCGATGGCTAACAGGATCAGGAAGATTTCATCGGGAGTCTGAGCTGAATCTGTCTCATCCATAGATACTTCGATGATGACGTCATTTCCGCGCATTTCCCTGATATGGCGGTAAATCCGTCCTGCTTTCTGGACCGCGAACAAATATTTATCCGCAGCCGCCATCAGGGAATCAGATGTAATTACAAGTTTGTCTCTCAGTCCGGGAAGATTAAGAATTCCCACGTATTTGTCATTTCTTTTGCAGAAGGAATCGATGGCAGATATTTCGCAGGATTTACCAATATAGTCGGCCACATCGATGGTAAAGAAATCGCAGGTATCCAGGAAAAAGTCCACGTTGGATAGGTTAATGTGGTCGGCGTCGAGGAAGTACTGACCAGTCCAGTCCAGCGATTTAACGGCGGCATCGGCCGCTTTCCTGGTGGTAATCGACTTGCTGCCGATGATCTGGTGTTCCCGAAAAGATTTGTTCCATACCGGTGTTATTTCAGTCCCTTGCTCAAATGTCATTTTAAGCGCTTTTAACTGCGCCTCAGCCTGATGAGCGAACCGATCACCAATACCAAAAGAATATTTTCCCAATTTTCTTGTCATATCAAATCCCAAATACTGTCCATTGTTTATACTATAATTTGTAAGCCTTTTTAACCAAATCATAAGCCAGCGCTTGGCTCATTCGCCGTGCTTCTGTCATTGAAATCTGATGCTTGGCTACTAGTCTTGCTAGGAAATTACTATCGACCCGCCGGCTTAAATCGTGCCGGGCTGGAATCGATGGGAAAGCCCTTGTGTCATCATTAAAACCTACTGTATTGTAGATACCGGCCGTCTCTGTCACCATTTCACGAAAGCGGGTCATACCCTGAACACTATCGTTAAACCACCAGGCTGGTCCCAGCTTCATGGCCGGATAATGGCCGGCCAGGGGTGCCAGTTCACGAGCGTAATTTGACTCGTCCAGTGTAAAGACGATCAACGTCAGTCGCGGGTCATTACCGTAGCGGTTCAGCAAATTTCGCAAATTCCTGGTATATTCAGTCAGGACCGGGATATCAGCACCCTTATCCAGCCCGAAGCGATCAAAGAGCACCTGATTGTGATTACGCAGCGATCCTGGATGCAGCTGCATCACCAGCCCATCATCAATGCTCATACGGGCCATTTCCATCAGCATGTGCGCCATGAAGCGTTGCTGGTCTTCAATGGTGGCCTTTCCTATTAAAGCCCTAATAAATATTGCCTCGGCCGTTACCATTGATAATTCTTCTGTCCAGGGGTTAACAACGGCGTGGTCAGTCGATACTGCCCCAAGCTGTTTAAAATAATTGCGTCGGTTTTCGAGTGCCCTGATATAACTGGAATAGGAGTCAATTGCGATTTCGGATATTTCACTAAGTCTGGTAATATTATCCGACCAGTCAGCTACACCAATATCCAGGACAGAATCAGGTCGAAAACAGGGAATTATCCGGGCATCCCATTCAGAATCCTGTATCTGCCGATGATTATCAAGGGTATCGAAAGCAGCATCTGTAGTTGACAATGCTTCAATATTAAATCTATCAAACAAGGCCCTTGGTAGATATTCAGGTAGTTTCAGTTTCTCCTGCAATTCATCGTAAAACTGAATAGCAGTATCTTTATTAAGGTCAATTGAAATACCGAACACTTCCTTGAATTCATGTTCCAGCCAGATGCCAGTTGGTGTGCCGGCGAACAGATAATAATGATCGGCAAAAATCTGCCAGATTTTGTGATGGTCGGCCTCCACGGCAGTTCCATCTATAGCAGGTATTCCCAGTGATTCCAGCGGGACTCCCTGGGAATACAGCAGGCGGAATATATAATGATCTGGAATCAGGATCAGTTCAGCCGGATCGCTGAAAGGCTTATTATCTACAAACAAAGCCGGATCCACATGCCCGTGGGGACTGATAATCGGCAGATCTCTGATTTCGGAATATAACTCATAGGCAGTGTTCCGGATTGCAGGATCGGAATCAAAAAATCGATATTTATTGAATAGAGTTTCGTTCATAATCTAACTTTTTACTCCAATCTCAATTCTGTTGCTCGACAATTATTTTTTAATTGTATTCTGGTAAAAAATTATCGATAACCAATGATCAACTGCTGATTCAGTTTATCAATTTCCTTATCCAGATAATTCTTGAATTCATCAACATATTCAATTCCTTCACTTTCACCTTGCCAGGCAGCCAGAAAATAATAGTCCAATATTCCATTATCCGGTTTCAATACAACGACATGACTGTATTCATCTTCCTTCAGGTCCAGAAGTTGTTCTGAGCGATAAATGATCGCCATTCCCAGATTGTCTCCTGCAAGACTCTGAGAACCAAATGTTGCCAAATAACTCCATTCGCTGTTGGAGCTGCCAGTTGATAATACTGTAGCATCGGCATGTTTAACTATGCCGGTGCAAAGATTATCCAGAACCGGATTTATTTCCAAATGGTTACGTGTAATACGACTTCCAGCATTGATTGTCAAAACTGATGATAGGTCATATTTGCTATCCCCCACCTGCCATTGCGGGTAGATTGTCTTAATTCCCGCCTGTAAAGGTCCATTGGAAATAATTTTACTACTGACCTGTCCAGTCACTGCCACCCGCTCAGCTTTATTATTATACCAGTATCCAATTGACCCAATTCCCAGCGATGACCCGACTTTAAGTATATCCATGCCCCAATCGGACATTTCATGATAAGAATCGAAACCGTCTTTACCCACGTTCTGCAATACCATATCTGATGTTTTCTTACCAAATATATCGATGGCATTACGCCAGTCCAGATAAAAACGATAGCCAACCTTATCAGATTCCCAACCCGGTCCCTCATAGCGAATGAAAAATGAATGGTCGGTATGCTCAGGCGGAACCAGTAATGACTCAATATTGGCGAAAGTACCACCCTGGTATACCCGGTCTACAAACTCGCCACCGGATTTAACCGATAATTCAGCCTGCACCCGTGCCGGATATTTCGTTTTGTTGCCTGATGACTTGACGGCACTAATACTAACTTCTTTACCGGGCTGTAGATTCGTAACCAGCAAGTAATGATCCAAATTTCCTTCACTGTCATCATCAATAAGCTGGGAGGGAATTTCTTGACCACCGACTGTGAAACGATAATCTTCTGTAGCCGCAGAGCCGAGATGGGCCAACGGAATTAGAACTGGCTCATCAACACGCGGGAAATCGGACGGGCTTTGAACCTCAATGACCAGTTTCTCCGTCGGCAATGCTTGATGATCCTGAACTACTGCGGTCGTGCAGGCTGCCAATATTAATCCTAGCAGCGACAATAATTTTGGCATTTTTTAGATCTCCTTTTTTGTACCTATTTCCCGTAATAACCGTCAGTAGGATTCCCTAATAATCCGGCACGGGCATAAGCCCGCTGTTCAATAATCATATCACCCTACCCCGAATTAATAACAAAACATCATTTATTTGCTAACGTCCTAGCCAGCCGCCGTCAACCAGTAGAGTTGTTCCATTAATATAATCGGCTGCAGACGAACTGAGAAACAATACAGCACCTGCCAGGTCTTCCGGCTGACCCCAGCGTCCCGCCGGAATCCGTTCCAGAATCGCCTTGTTACGTACCGGATCAGACTGGAGTGCAGCTGTATTATCAGTGGCTATATAGCCTGGTGCTACTGCGTTCACATTAACACCGCTGCCAGCCCACTCATTTGATAATGCCATGGTCAATGTCTTGATACCACCTTTGGCGGCAGCATAACCGGGTACTGTAATTCCACCCTGGAACGAAAGTAATGAAGCAATAAAAATAATTTTGCCGGCTCCTCTGGATACCATATCCTTCCCTATTTCCCGAGTAAGAATAAACTGGGAACTGAGGTTCACAGCAACAACCTGATCCCAGTACTCATCGGGATGTTCTGTAGCCGGTTTGCGCTGGATTGTCCCGGCATTGTTCACAAGGATATCGATGGCTGGAAATTCATCTTTTAACTGGGCAATAAATGAGTATAAAGCCTGACGGTCACCAAAATCGCAGGCATAACTTTTATAATTGCGTCCCAGATTAAGCACATGCTGATTCGTTTCATCCATAATCCCGCTGCGTGAAACACCTATTATATCAGCACCTGCATCAGCCAGACCCAAAGCACAAGCCTGACCGATCCCACGACTGCTGCCCGTTACCAAAGCAGTTTTTCCAGTTAAATTGAACTTGTCTAGAATCATACTTATACCTATTTCAATTCATCCATGGCAATGAAATCCATGTCATCAAAGGCTTGGTTTTCACCACCCATGCCCCAGATAAAAGAATAATTAGCGGTAGCCACTCCACTATGCATTGACCAGCTTGGACTGATTACCGCCTGCTGGTTGCGCAGTATCAAATGGCGGGTTTCATCCGGTTTACCAAACAGATGAAATATGCGCTCATCTTCACCAAGATTGTAATACATATAAATTTCAGTCCGCCGGGGATGGATATGAGCCGCCATTGTATTCCAGACACTACCGGGTTTTAGTTCGGTTACACCCATTACTAACTGACAGCTTTCGATAAGACCCGGGGCGATTAATTTTGTAATTGTGCGCTCATTAGCCTGCTCAGCGGTCCCCAGGCGATTGGTTTCACCTGCGCTGAATTTCAGGTGCTTGGTGGGATAAGTAGTGTGAGCGGGATAACTCAGGAGGTAAAACGCGGCTGAATCATCAGAATTATCACTTGAAAATTGTAACTCCCTTACCCCTTTACCGATATAAAGGCCATCATGATAATCCATGGAATAAATTTTTCCATCAACTGTTACCGTGCCGCTTTTCCCGATATTGATAATTCCCAATTCACGGCGTTCGCTAAAATAATCGGCAGCCATTTCCTGTCGGCTGGCCTCAAGGGTTAAATTGTCACCAAATGGCATAGCTGAGCCAACGATCCCTCGGTCAGCATTGGTATATAGCAAATTAATTTTCCCCGGCTCGAATATTTCATCAACCAGAAATCCCGCCCGTAATTCACTGGTTGTCAGGCGTGAATAAGAATTGGGATCAGGCAAATAACGGACTTCCATAATTGCTCCTATTTATACTGTTTATTTTAACAATTATTATTACTATCCAAAAGAAAAAGCATACCGTACTAGGCGATAATATCAATCAAACGCGCCTGCTCTCAACGCTGAACCCGACCGGACAGATCACCACCCACAATGGCCAGGACCTCTTCTTCATTTACCAGGTTAGAGTCACCTGGTATAGTCTGCTTTAGAGCAGATGCCGCTACGGCAAACTCCAGTGCGTCCTGATTTCCC
>DAOWAH010000188.1 GCA_030634675.1 Fidelibacterota bacterium | reverse complement strand
GCTTTTTTACTGGCCGCAACCGGAATTACCGGAATGGACCGCGTTGTACCAAAGGTTGCTGGAGTAGAAGCGCCGGAACTGATGTTTAAACTCTCCCGGCGTTGGGGTTACCGGGTCAAAGGTGTTCCCCCGAACAAAGCGATTGTAGTAGCGGCCAAAGGAAATTTCCATGGCCGCAGTATGACGGCAATCTCGATGTCGGATGATCAGATTGCCCGGGATGATTTTGGACCATTCGTACCGGGAATTGAAATGGTTACATACAACGATATTGAGGCATTGAAAGCATTGTTTGAAGAAAAAGGCGACCGGATTGTAGCCTATCTGGTGGAACCAATCCAGGGTGAAGCCGGTGTGATCGTCCCTGATGATGATTATTGGCCGCAAGTCGCTGTACTATGTAAAAAATATAATATTCTCCTGGCCTTGGATGAGGTACAAACCGGATTTGCTCGCACCGGAGCCAATTTTGCTCATCAACTGTATGGAATAAAGCCGGATTTAATGGGGTGTGGTAAAGCCGCTGGTGGCGGTATTCTACCCGTATCCTTTGTGGCCGGTCGCAATGATGTAATTGGCGTATTAACTCCCGGTTCAGAGGGTTCAACATTTGGTGGTTACCCATTGGGGGCTGTAGTTTCCGTTTATTCGATTAAAGCAATGATCGATCTTAATCTGGCGGAAAAAGCCCGGATTCGCGGTAAACAATTGATGAACCGATTTGAAAACATGAAAGTCGAATTCCCGGATAAGATCAAAGAAATACGCGGTAAAGGACTTCTCACAGCATTTGAAATGCACAATCAGCCACAACTTAACGGTCATAGGGTATCGCTGGAATTGTTGAAACAGGGGGTGTATGCTAAAGAAACCCACCACAGCACCGTGCGGATTGCACCAGCCTTAACCATTAGCGCTGATCAAATCGACCAAATCGCGGATGCTATCAATAACGTAATTCGGGAATTGTAATCCAACCCCAGATTGACAACCAGTCGTGTGCAAATTATATATTATCGCTACTCCAATCGGAAATCTGAAGGATATCACCTACCGCGCCGTTGAAGTGCTGGGTTCCGTTTCACTAATAGCCGCCGAAGATACGCGACGTACCAGGACGCTGTTAAATCACTATGAAATCAAAACACAGGTGATCAGTTATTTCGAGCACAATAGTTTTACGCGGATACCGCAGATAATGAATCACCTGCTGGACGGAAATTCTTTAGCCGTAGTTACCGATGCCGGGACACCAGGGATCAGCGATCCCGCTTATCGCTTGATACGGGCAGCCATCGAACATGATATTAAAATTGAAACTATACCCGGCGCTTCCGCGTTTCTGACTGCTCTGGTAGGCTCGGGTTTACCGACGGACACTTTTAAATTCGTGGGATTTCTGCCGACTAAAAAAGGTCGGATGCGTAAATTACGGCGATTAGCAGAAAGCGAAGGAACACTCATACTCTATGAAGCTCCCCACAGAATTTTGAAAACACTACAGGACATCAATAATATTATCGGCAATCGTCCTGCGGTAATCGCCCGGGAATTGACTAAATTGCATGAAGAAATTGTACGCGGAACCGTCCAGGATTTGATAACTCATTTCCGACGGAAAAACCCCCGGGGAGAATTTGTTGTACTGATCGGTAAAGATGATCCAAATGTATACTTCGAATAAAAGATTTATCACTTTTGAAGGCATTGATGGTTGTGGAAAGACAACCCAGGCACGAATGTTGTATGATAAACTGGTGGCTGATGGACAGAAAGTTGAATTTGTCCGGGAACCGGGTGGAACTTCCATTTCGGAATCGATACGGCATATTTTGTTAGATAATAACCGCCAGGAGCTGGCCGAACGAACCGAGTCACTTCTGATGACAGCCAGTCGTGCCCAGTTGACCAAGGAAATAATTATTCCCGGACTTGACTCAGGTCATTGGATTATTGCCGATCGTTTTGCAGATTCAACCTTGGCATATCAGGGTGGCGGCCGTAAAATTAACCTGGAATGGTTGATCCGCTTAAATGAATTCGCCACGTATCAGTTGGAGCCGGCGGTTACCTTCCTGATTGATATTGAAGCTGAAGAGGGTCTGCACCGGCGTCAGTCGAAAAATGACCGGATTGAAGATGAAGGCCTCGAGTTTCAACGGCAGGTGAGACAAGGTTTTTTAAAAATCGCGGAACGATTTAGTGCAAGAATCATTGTTCTAAATGGAACGCTATCTATTAAAGAATTACACACACAAGTGATAAAAGAATTATCTGAGAGAGCAATACTTTGAAAATGATTTTAAAAAAATACTCAACAAAAACACTGTTAATATTCCTTGTTCTAAGCCTGGGTTTTGGCTCGTGGGCTTTTACAAAATCGGAATATTTCCGTCAACTGGAAAGATCACAAAAATTATTTCACTGGGTAAACCGGGAATTAATGTCCAAATATGTGGATGATATCGATATTGAAGCATATACTAAAAAAAGTATTCAGAATATGCTCTCCGAATTGGATCCTTATACGGTATTTCTCGAAGCTGAAGAACGTGATGGCCTGGATATGTTGACCAATGGTAAATATGGTGGTGTTGGAATTCAAATCGGCCGACGCGATAAGCATTTAACCGTAATAGCGCCCATGAATAATTCACCGGCACAACGTGCCGGAATAATCAGTGGTGATCATATCATTGCTATCGATCAAACCAGCACCAAAGACTTAGGTCTGGATGAAGCTGCAAAATTAATCCGAGGAGAAAAAGGTACCACGGTAGTCCTCACCATTGAGCGTTTTGGTGAACATGAACCAATTGAGTTTAGCCTGAAGCGCGATGATATTAAAGTTGAAAATGTGGCTTATGTCGGGCTGATCGACGATCAGGTGGGTTACCTTCGCCTGACAAGATTTTCAAAAAATGCGGTTTCAGAAATGCGACAGGCCTTGAAAAAATTGCAAAATCAGAACGTCAACTCAATTGTTTTGGATTTGCGTGATAATCCCGGCGGATTATTACAGACCGCAATCGGTGTGCTTGATTTATTCATTGAAAAAGGTGATGTTTTATTGACAACTAAGGGTAAAGGCCGGGAAACCAATCGTTCTTATAAATCTGATCATGATCCTGTTATCGACCAAGATATAAAAATTGCTGTTTTAATCAATCACGGTAGTGCTTCTGCCAGTGAGATTGTTGCCGGTGCAATTCAAGATTTGGATCGCGGGGTGATTCTTGGCAGTCGTTCATTCGGTAAAGGATTGGTACAATCGGTTTATAATTTTGACAAAAAACGATCATTAAAAATAACGACCGCTAAATATTATATTCCCAGTGGACGGTTGATCCAAAAACCGAATTATAATAATAACGATATTATTGCCTGGACGGCTGAAGAGGATTCAATATTCAGTACAGTTGGTGGCCGCGCTGTAAAAGGCGGCGGCGGAATTTTTCCGGATGTGGAAGTTACCTATGATAAGCCATCTACGCTGGTCGGTGAATGCTGGCGTAAAGGTTTATTTTTCTCCTTTGTGCAAAAGCATCGTGATCGATTCATGACCCAGGAAGATATTATCCTTGACGATCAGATTATCGCTGATTTTGAAGAATTTATTTCAGACCAGGACTTGGAATTACCTATATCAGGTGAATCACAATTGGATGTGGCCTACGAAAAACTAATGGCGATTGATAGTACGGACACTACCATGATTGAAGCTTTTAATTCTATTAATGCTTTTATTAATAAACAGGAAGCGGCATTATTTCAACAGGAGATAGATCAAATCAAATTGCGTTTGAAAATGGAATATGCGAACCTGTTCAGTGGAACCGCTGGTAGAATTGAAATCAGTCTGATTGACGATCCTGTAGTAAATAAAGCAATAGAAGTATTGGAAAACACTAATCTGTATCAAGAAATATTTGTTGCCAATTGACCAAAAAACAATATCTATTCTAATAAAAACACATAGCTGGAATTTGCTAAATTATTTATATATTTCTTGCTGCAAATACAGCGTTTATTAAGTATTTGATTAGCAAAGTTCTTATTCACATTTTTACAAAATAATTAAAGGCGATTAGCTCAGGTGGTTTGGCTTGTCCCGACTTGTCGGGAAGATCACTGGAAATAGTAATTTTGGTAATTTGATATGGGCGATTAGCTCAGGTGGTTAGAGTGCTTGCTTGACATGCAAGAGGTCACTGGTTCAAGTCCAGTATCGCCCACTTTCATAAGCCCTTGAACCATCAGGGGTTTTGTTTTTGAGTCAGAGTTGTCTCGTCCCGTTCCGGCGACTTTGTGGCATGATC
>DAOWAH010000164.1 GCA_030634675.1 Fidelibacterota bacterium | reverse complement strand
TTGGCTTCGTTATCGGTCACTGTTCCATAAGAATCGTTGTCGCCGGCATACCAGTTTAACCAGCCCTTGATCGTCTCGGCACTACCGTTGAATAGGCCCATTGTCCAGGGATCCTGTCCGCAACCGACATTGTCAAAGTAAACCGTCCCGGTAGCATCCTTACCCATAATGGCCTTTACTACTATAGAAGCTGGTTTTACAGTAAGTATGGCAACACCCTGTACCGCAGCCCAATCTACACTGCCACTACTCTGATCAGCCCACACCTTTGCCGTGTAAAGCTCTGCCCCGGAAGCGTCCTTAAATTCAAAGACTAATCCGATCTTGGCATCATCATTCGCCGGCGCTGTGTTCACTCCTACCGTTTTCACCATAGCGCTCAATGTATAGGTTCCCTCGAAACCAGCATCACTTGTGCCAGCATGGTTCCAGTACAAATTCGCGTTGTTATCCGATACCCAGCCAACGGCATTACTCGTGGCTGCACTCTTCGTTACCTTGAAAGAATAAAAACCAGCGTATACCTCCGTCTGTTCCCATCCTAACTCAGTTCCGATTGTACCGTTTAAGCTACTCCAAAAGGCCGGTGTTTGATCCTCAAAACTGGCATTGGTTAGCAGGTTATCCGCAAAAATCGGCCCAGCCATTAGCAGACCAAGCACAATCAATGCATTAACTGTTCTCTTCATTGTACCTCCATTTTATTACACATATTCCCCTTTACGGATATCAACTTTGACATTCAGATCAATGCCCTCTTTGTTGAGTGCGTCAATTATTAACACACTGTTTCCGTGAAGGAAGAAGTTTATTTGTTTGGGTTTATTCTGTTTGAGTTCTGGTGTGAACCGATCAATGGAGTAACCCAAAGGTAATTCCACCGTCCCTTCTCGTTCTTCACCAGCGTGGTTTAATACCACGATTTTCAGATTTTCCGTTTCATCATTTCGCCATGTACCATATTCAAGATCATTTCCGTTTACAGTTATTTCAGCCACTCTGCCATGCATTTTCCATATTGACTTATACAATAATTGCAAGACCTTGTCGCCACTTCCATTGGCAGCACCAAGGCTGATTATTTCCAATGGATAGACAGAAAAATAAATCCGACCCTTCCCATAAGATTTACTGATCAATACGGGATGATCAATCTGGTCTTTGAGCAGTACTTCTCCATCAATATTGATAATCGGGCAATAAGCATAATCAAGATCAGATTGCTTGAATTCCAGGCTATAATTCTTTCCAACCTCAAAACCACCCCAGGATTTAGTAGGGATGACTTGCAACCGGTCCCAATTGCGTACTGCCGGAATTCCAAACTTCAGATCCGATTTTAATCCGAAAAATTCTTCCCAGTCCGGTATCCAATGATCCTGGGCAAAGCTGGCATACAAGGTTCCGCCATCTGCAACATACTCGATAATTTTCTGCCAGAAAATCGCTGTAATTCTTTTTAATCGCGGCAATACCAATACCGGGTTCTTACTGGGATCCAAAACCAGTTTATGGGAAAGCCGGCCATCTTTTTCTAATTCAATTGCCGGCTCTAATAAGAGCCGAGGGTGAAGATTAGATCGTTTAAGTTGACTGAATACTTCCAGGTATAAAGGGTACCAATGAGGAAATCCGGTGTCATAATCATGGGGGTACTTGTAGTAATAATTGGATGGAATTATTACTCCTATTTCTGACTCAGATTGCCTGACCCAGTTGTCATCGGACAGTTCCCTGGCAATACTGGCAAATTCACTCATGACCTTCCCAGCCGGACGCAGATCACCGTTGGTCTTCCTGATTCCAAACCGCAATTCAAAGGGATGATGAACATATGGCCGTTCTGAGTGCAGATCAAAATCGCTATAACACCAGTTAATTGTACCGACAGCACCATTAATTAAAGCACTGTATAAAACAGTTCGATAATATTCAGCCTGGTTTTTTTCCGAACCCATGGTAGTTGAATGACCGAATTCTTCGACAATTACCGGCTTATTCCAAAATTGGGAAATGTTAATCCGGTAAGCGGTAGTAAAGGATTGGTGCCACTGGTTTCCAGGGCGGGGATAATAATGCAAACCAATAAAATCAATAAATGGTACATACTTCCGGGTCTGGAAATTAGTTAACCGTCGATTAGTTTCCGGTCCTCGAGCTCCCTCGCCTAAACTGACCGGATGGATGGGGTCAATTTCTTTAATATAATTAACAATTGCCGCACCCCAAGCGGCTATTTCATCAGGCGTGCCATCGGGCTCATAATTGTCAATTTCATTCGTAGCGATCCAACCAGCTATTGCCTCCGAACCGGCGGCGGACTTTACTATTTGTTGGATGTACATCTTTTGGATCGGTAATAAGCGCGGATCAGTATAAATATTTCGACCCTGGCGCCAATTAACATCCCAATCTTCACCGGACATGTGACCAATAAAAAAGGACGGCATTGTCCTGATCCCAGCTAATTCATTTAAGCTTAGAAATTCCTTAAATCTTGCCAGCATTTCCGGTTCAACGCGCTCAGCTGTTGGTACAAAATCAGGCATAAATAAAAATGAGCGATTGACATTAAATCCCAGATCACTCATATCTTTTAATTCCGACAGTATTAAATCAGGACGCCAGTCCGACCACATTCTGATACCGGCATGGGCCGGCCAGTAATTTGGACCTACCCAAAATTGGTCTTTAAAATGGACGTCTTTTTTCATTTATCAATCGTTTGAACTTGTGATCCATTTTTCATTGTTGATCCACGTACTATTAGCTCAACTGGTATTAGCCGCGTTTGATGCACCTGCTGACCATTATCTATCCTATCCATCAATAATTTCAATGCCTCCACACCCATTTGGACTTTAGGTACGTTAACGGTGGTCAGAGGAGGGTGAGTGATCGCTGAGAAATTCACATTATCAAAACCGACAATCTTTATTTCTTCAGGTACTTTTTTATTAATTGATCTGACATATTGCAAGCACCCGGTAGCGGTTGTATCATTGACACAAATTACTGCTTCAATCTCCGGAACCTTCTCCAGGATTTTTGATAACCCACGTTGACCACATTCCGGCGATGTCTCATATTCAATGAGATAATGATAGTCACTGTTTTGAGCAATTGCACCAAGGCCGTGTAAAGCCATTGCCGCTTGGTAACCCTCAAATCGTTCTTTTATCGACGGATGGTAATAGGAGCCGCCAACAAATCCGATTTTGGATATATTTAAATCCACCAGATGTTTGACAATTTGTTGAGCGCCATCACGATTGTCCATTCGTACCGCATCCATGTTAGTTTGATTGACTTTGAAATCAATCAATACAGTCGGAATTCTCAGCTTGTGAACATATTCGACCAAGGCGACTGGGACACTTCCGGCAATAACAAGGCCATCCACATCCTGGCTATTAATAAATCTGGGGATCCCTGCCGGCACATCAATTTTATCGCCAACAGTGGTCAGCAGGATATACATATTATAATTTCGCGCCTCCAATTCGGCACCGAGTAAAATGCGGGTATAAAATGCTTCAGAGCGTGATAAATGTATATCGGATATAATAAAACCAATATTACCACTGCGCTGTGAAACTAATTGCTGGGCTGATCGGGAAGGCTTGTAATTATATTCATCAATGACTACTTGAACCTTTTCCCGGGTTGTTTCGCTGACATAGCCTTTCCCTGATATAACCAGCGAGACCGTGGAGGTCGAGACACCAGCAATCTTGGCAATATCTTTAATTGTAATTCCCACCCGTAAACCTTTATGATATTATCATCGAAACGTTTCGATATTATTATCATAGACATTAAATTCAAACAATTATTTTCACGATTTTTCGGTCGACAAAATAAGGTGGTTGTCAATTCAAATATTGTACGGTTTTAAATACTATTGTCATGGGTAAGGAAATGAAGAAATTACAGCTTGGAATTATTGGATATGGGGGCTTTGGCCAGTTTTTACATAATTCCTGGCAGGAAAATAAAAAAATAAATATTATTGCCGTATCGGACCTTTCGTCTAAGGCCTCTATCGATAAAAAACTGGAATTCTATCCTGATTGGCGCCAATTGGTAGCCAACCCTGAGATCGATATCGTGGCAATTGCAACTCCGCCTGATACACATCCTGAAATTGCTATTGAAGCTATTGAAAACCAAAAGCATGTCATCCTTGAAAAACCATTAGCTATCAATCTTACGGATGCCCAAAAAATAAAAACCGCTCAAGCGATTAGCGGAAGTATCTTGGTGGTAGATTTCATGCTGCGGTTTCATCCGCTCATAGTGCAGTTAAAAAAGTGGACCCAATCCCAAATATTTGGCAGACTTCGCCGGACATATGTCGAAAATTATGCTCAGGATGATTGTTTACCTATTGAGCACTGGTTTTGGAATAAAAACCAATCTGGGGGTATTTTAATTGAACATGGGGTGCATTTTATTGATTTGGTCAATTTCATCTCTGGTTCACCAGCAATTAAAATAAAGGGGTTAGGACACAGTCGAAACAAGTCCCAGGAAGATCAGGTTATGGCATGTATTCTACATCGGAACGGCTTGATTGCTACTCATTATCATGACTTTTCGCGACCCGGATTTTTCGAAACTACCAGCATCCGACTTGTATATGATCTCGCACAAATAGATTTATTTGGTTGGATACCATTGAAAGGCGAATTTTCCATTTTAATAAATTCCGATTCTATAACTGAATTAGAAAAATTGCCGGGATTAAAAATCACCCAAAACATTCCAATCGATAAAGCAGCTGATAATTCCCGGCCAGCTGG
>DAOWAH010000234.1 GCA_030634675.1 Fidelibacterota bacterium | reverse complement strand
TTGTTAAAAAGGCTGATAACCAATTGACAGTTATGCGTCCTTCGGACAGTAGGCGTCACCGATCATTGCATGGTACTAATAGAATGATACTTGCCAATGCTGTGACTGGTGTATCCGAAGGGTATCAGAAAGAATTGAAAATCGTAGGTGTTGGATATCAAGCGTCGTTAAAAGAAAATTTATTAGTACTGCAACTGGGATATTCACACGATATTATTTTTGAGCCACCAGAGGGAATTTCAATTGAAGCCAAACGGACTGATATTACAGTCAGCGGTATTGATAAACAGTTGGTTGGCGAGGTAGCGGCAAAAATACGGTCATTTCGTAAACCGGAGCCTTATAAAGGCAAAGGTATTCGATACAAGGATGAATATGTTCGCAGTAAGCAGGGCAAGACAGTTGGTGGAGGCGATTGATGAAAACAAAATCAAAAAAATTAGTCCGTTTTCAACGTCGCCGGAATAGAAGTAAACGGCGTTCAAACAGTGATTTGTCGAGGCTGAGATTGGTTGTTTTTCGAAGCGCCAAACATATTTACGGCCAGATAGTGGATGATAATGAAACACACACATTAGTTGCTTGTTCAACTGTGGAAAAGTCAATGCAGTCCCAGTTGCAAAAAGCTGCTACAAAGATGGAACAAAGCCAAATTATTGGTAAAGAACTGGCTATACGGGCCGTGAAAAAAGATATTAAAGAAATTGTTTTTGACCGCAACGGATTCATCTACCACGGACGTATAAAAGCGTTTGCAGATGCAGCCCGTTCAGGTGGTTTGAATTTCTAATTTTGAGGAGTTAAATCTTGGCGATTATTAATCCAGCCGAATTGGATCTTAAAGAAGAAACGATTGTCAAAATACGGCGCGTGGCGAAGGTCAATGCACTTGGAAAGCGTTTTCGTTTTTCGGCTGTAGCTGTTGTTGGTGATGGTAAAGGCCATATCGGGGTTGGTATTGGCAAAGCCGGTGAAGTAATCTTAGCAATTACTAAAGCAAAAGAAAAGGCGAAACAGGCGATTGTCAAAGTACCAGTAGTGAATGGTACCATACCTCACAAAATTATTGGTATACATGGTGCCAGTAAAGTTCTGCTTAAACCAGCCAGTCCCGGTACTGGTATTATTGCCGGAGCAGGAGTCAGGGCTGTAATGGAGCAGGTTGGTATCAATGATATTTTAACCAAGAGCCTGGGGTCAAATAATTCAATGAATGTTGTCAAGGCCACTTTAAATGCCCTAAGAAATCTTGAAGATGCAGTTTCAGTAGCCAACCGTCGCGGAATAACCATCCCGGAAATTTTTAATTAATCATGGCAAAAGCAAAACAGAAAAAATTACGAATTACTCAGGTCCGCAGTAAAATCGGCTATTCGAAAAAAGCCAAATTAACTCTGGCTGCCTTGGGTTTACGGAAAATGCATCAGACAGTCGAGCTGAATGATACGGCTGCCATCCGCGGAATGATACGAGTAATTAACTATTTGGTTAGATTTGAGGAAGTGGCATGAAGTTGGGCTCATTAAAACCAGCCGAAGGTGCTACTAAAAAAACAAAACGGCTTGGACGTGGTCAAGGTTCCGGAACAGGTAAAACAGCCGGACGCGGTCATAAAGGAGCCGGTAGCCGTAGTGGGAATAAAAAACGGCCCTGGTTTGAAGGTGGACAGATGCCGCTCTTGAGACGATTACCGAAACGTGGGTTTTCTAATTATCCCTTCAAGAAAGAAGTGTATGTCATCAATATCGATACTATCGAGAAGATCGGGTTGGATAAAGTGGATATTGAAGTATTATACGAAAAAGGGGTGATTAAAAATACACAAACAGTGGTAAAAGTACTGGCTGATGGTAATCTGACCAAAGCGGTTCAAGTTACTGCTAATGCTTTCAGCAAGTCGGCAATTAAAAAAATTGAAAAAGCAGGAGGTTCAGCTACATTCCTGTGATTGATAAATTTCGTAACATTTTTAACATACCTGAATTACGTAAGCGAATTCTCTTCAGTCTCGGTATTTTGATTGTTGTCCGGGCTGGAGCCCATGTTCCAATCCCGGGAATTGATGGAGAAGCCTTGGGCGCTGCAATACAGAATTTTCAGAATACATTATTCGGTCTGTACGATTTATTTGCCGGGGGAGCATTTCAGAAAGCTACCTTGTTTGCACTGGGTATTATGCCCTACATATCCGCCTCAATTATCATCCAGTTAATGAGTTCGGTTGTACCCTATTTCCAGCGATTGGACAAAGAGGGCGAAGAGGGACGCAAGAAAAAAACCCAGTTGACACGCTATGGAACTGTCGGGATTGCCCTTATGCAATCCTATGGTGTTTCAATCTTTTTAGAATCACTAACTGCAAATCTTGGGGGTGTGTCCGTTGCAGTTGTTCCATTCCCGGGAATCGGTTTCAAGTTTGTAGCGATGGTTTGTATGGTTACCGGTGTGATTCTAATTATGTGGCTCGGGGAGCGGATTACCGAACGTGGTATCGGAAACGGTATATCGCTGATTATTATGGTTGGTATTGTAGCCCGTCTGCCAAACGTGATTGTCAGTGAAATATCCCTGATTAGAGAAGGTGTGCGCGGTCTGTTACAGGAGGTAATCCTGCTGGCTATCATGTTTGTTATTGTAGCTTTTGTGGTACTCCTTACTCAGGGTACGCGAAAAATTCCGGTCCAATATGCCAAACGGGTTGTTGGCCGTAAAGTCTATGGTGGACAATCCACACATATTCCCCTACGGGTCAACACTTCCGGTGTTATGCCGATCATTTTTGCGAGCTCGATCATGTTAATTCCCAGTACGATAGCCACCTTCTTCAGCGAAAGCGAAGTAATGCAGGGTATGATGCGCCTGTTTTCAGTAACGCATTGGTTCTACTGGCTGATTTTTGGCTCAATGATTATTTTCTTTACCTATTTTTACACTGCCATAGCATTCGATCCGGTACAGGTTGCGAGTCAAATGAAACAGCATGGTGGTTTTATTCCCGGTATCCGCCCTGGTAAAAAGACTTCTGAATACATTGATAATATTCTCACCCGCGTTACGCTACCAGGATCTTTTTTCCTCGCTTTCATTGCTATCTTCCCCTATATCTTGATGAATATAATGGATGTTGGATATGACTTAGCATCGTTCTTTGGTGGAACGAGCCTGTTGATTATTGTTGGTGTTGCCCTAGACACCCTGCAACAGATCGAGTCACATTTAATGATGCGTCATTATGACGGTTTCCTCTCTAAAGGAAAATTGCGCGGAAGGAAACGGATGTAATGGTGCGAATCCGTACTAAACGCGAGATTGAACTTATCCGTGAAAGTTGTCAAATTGTGGCTGATACTCTTAGTATGCTCAATGAGCATATTAAACCTGGAGTAAGCACTTATGATTTGGACCGTATTGCGGAGGAGTTTATCATTTCGCGTGGCGCTCGTCCGGCTTTTAAGGGTTACATGGGATTTCCTGCATCATTATGTATTTCGATTGATGATGTGGTTGTCCATGGTATCCCTGGAAATGAAAAATTACATGACGGTCAGGTTGTAGGTATCGACTGCGGTGTG
>DAOWAH010000050.1 GCA_030634675.1 Fidelibacterota bacterium | reverse complement strand
TGGTATCCCCATTTGTTCAGTGGTATGCCCGCATTTGGTAGTCATATTAGCACGCCTGGAGACCCTACTAGGAGTCTATTGAATTTTTTCTTGTACAATCGGGGTTTGGTATATTGGTTCTATTTCTCGATCAGCGGGCTAGGTATCTATGTATTGTTACGACGACAAAAGATCAGTCTTATAGCAACTCTTTTTGGCAGTATCATATATAGTATTACACCGTATATGTTCGGCTTAATCAATGCCGGACATTCGTCCAAGCTGATCGCCCTGGCCTATGCGCCCTGGGTATTCTTAACAGCTGATTACTGTTTGCGGAAGAAAACCTGGCGGGGAGTGCTTTTATTGGCAATTGCAGCATCCCTGCAATTATGGGCTAATCATCCGCAAATTGTTTATTATACCTGGATGATTATTGTCTTCTGGTGGATCTGGTTACAAGTCAGTATGTTGATAGGAAAGCAATGGCCTTTTAAACCGGATGGGAAGGCATCTTTATTGGTAATAAGTGGTTTGTTATTAGCGATTTTAATAGCCTCAACACCGTACGTTTTTGTCCATGAATTCCAAGGTCACTCCAATCGGGGTGCACCCTCAGTTCTTGATCAATCCGGCGAAACTGAATCAGGCGTAAAATGGGATTATGCAACCCAGTGGTCATTCGAACCATACGAATTAATTTCTTTCATTTATCCCTATTATTACGGTTTGCAGAATTTTCCAACCCGCGATATAAAAAGTGCCGCTTACTGGGGTGGCATGCCGTTTACCCAATCGACGCATTATTTTGGGTTATTAGTGGTTTTGATTGCCATTCTAGGTGCTGTTCTGAAAAAACCTGATCGTTTCCAGACTTTTCTTTGGATTACATCAGGTTTGATTTTACTGGTAGGCTTTGGGCGTTATTTGCCGATTTTATTCAGTCCCCTGTTTCACCTGGCACCATTCTTCAGCAAATTTCGCGTTCCCTCTATGATTTACGCTCTGCTACCTTTTACTTTTGGGATTTTAGCTGCTTTCGGACTGGATAATATTCTAAAATGCATGAAAGAAGATTCGGAATTGAACCAGAAGGTTATTAAAAAAGTTGTGCTCGTATTCGGTGGTTTCATTGGTCTGACGCTGGTTTATTTATTATTCGGCAACTCCCTTATGTCTTTTCTTAAACCCACTGAAGCGGGTCAATATGATCCGCGAGTCATCGCACAGATTAAGTCTGTGCGCCAAGAGTTGTTCCAGAAAGGTATCATTCTGGCATTGGCTATTTCGACGGGCGGGTTTGCCGCACTCTGGCTGGGAATTAAGCAAAAAGTGAAGCCACAATTCGTGGGTATTGCAATTATTGCCCTGACGATAGTTGACCTCTGGGTCGTTGATAACGAATTCTTGTATTTGCATAAATCCCGCAAGATGGAACAGCAATTTCAATCTAATGTGATAACTGATTTTCTAACTGCGGATAAAGATCTATTCCGGATATTTCCAATAGATGAAACGAACACCAACTGGTATGGCTATTTCGGGCTGGCAAGTATCGGTGGTTACCGCCCAGTTAAACTGCGTACCTATCAGGATCTGATGGACGCGGGTGGGCTAAATAATGTATCCATATTAAATATGCTGAATGTAAAATACTTGGTTACCAATAAAAATATTCCTCATCCAAGTATGAAATTGGTCTTGCCTGGTGCGCGCAAAGTCTATGAAAACACCAGTGTACTGCCCAAAGCCTGGATGGTTAATCGGATAATCAATGCTGATTCACAAAAAGAATCACTGACCGGTACCCTGACTAAAGATTTCCGGCCGGAGAAAGAAGCAATCGTGGTCAATTATCATGCTGAAGAATTGCCAGGTGTTGGCGGTGGTGATGTATCCGTCGATCGCTATTCTGAAAATGAAATCAACCTGACGGTTGATGCTGAGGCTACCGGTTTACTTGTGCTATCAGAAAATTATTACAAACCCGGTTGGTTGGCATCCATTGACGGAATTGAAACAACAATTTATCAGACTAATCATGTCCTCCGAGCGGTGGTGGTGCCGGAAGGCAAGCATACGGTGCGGTTTTGGTATAATGACCACAAATGGAAATTAACAAGGTTGATATCCAGGCTATCACTCCTTATGACTCTAATCATGCTGGGATGGATATACCGCTCCCGGCTGACTGTTTTAATTCGCAGGCAAATCACGGGACTGGTAAAGCGGAAATAATGAACTGGTATCGTCACGCTGGAAATATTAAGGCTGGTCTGTTTATTACCGGTATTGTCATGGTGGTGGCATTATTGATGTATTCCCAACGAATCGTTAATGAATTACGCGAGGATAACCGGCAGATTATCAAAATATATGCCGAGATCATTGCTAAAACCGCTGCGGATCAATCCGATGCCAATCTCAATTTTGTATTTGAAGAGATAATAAAAAAGGTTCAGTTTCCGATCATCTATTCTAATGCTGATCTAATACCTACTTTTTACCGCAATTTACCCGATACGTCTTTTACAGAAGGTGAATTAATTGCATATCGCAAAACAATGGATGCTGCTAATGATCCAATACTTATTGTATTTATCAACCCACAAACGCAACAGGAAATTCTGATCGGTAATATCCATTATGGGGATTCTCGGTTGATACGCAAATTACAATGGTTACCTTTTTTAGAGATGGGTACAGTAGCATTATTCATTTTATTGGGCTTTATCGGATTTTCCGTAATTCGTAATAGTGAAAAACGTCATATTTGGGTTGGAATGGCGCGCGAAACAGCCCATCAATTGAGTACTCCGGTTTCAGCCTTGATGGGGTGGATTGAATGGTTAAAAGCACATCCGGATAATTGTGCTGATATTATCGATGATATGGAAATTGATCTGGATCGATTACAAAAAGTGAATAACCGTTTTAGTAAAATGGGGTCTGAATCCGAATTCAAGGAGATAAATTTGTCAGAGTGTGTGGAGCTTGTCGCCGAATATCTTCGTCGTCGTTTACCTTCCTTGGGAAAAAATATCCGGATTACTAATGCTATTCCCCCGGATAGTAAATATTTTGGTAATGGTATTTTACTATCCTGGGCTATTGAAAATGTGATTAAAAATGCCGCTGATGCTATCAATCGGGATGATGGTGAAATAAAAATAACGCAGACCGAAGATGTAAACGGCCTGTACCTTCTCATTACTGATAATGGTAAAGGAATACCCCGCCGGGATTGGAAAAATATCTTTCGTCCCGGTTTCAGCACTAAAGACCGTGGATGGGGACTCGGTCTCTCACTTACTCGAAGAATAATCACCGAAATCCATAAAGGAAAAATCAGGGTTGTACAATCTGAAATTGGGTCGGGGACGACTATGGAAATATTTTTAGCGCGGGATTAGTATACCTGTGTTTAGTTGATTCGTTGTGATGATATCAATCCCGAACAGTTACCGGATTACTTGTTAATCCTAAGCAGCCATTCTAATTTCGGCACACTTAATAACAGGAGAATTTAGTGGAAATTTTAAATGCAATGGCCGGTTCAGGTTCGGCACAAGGTGGTAGTGGAATCGCTACCTTCTTACCCTTCATCCTTATCTTTGCCATTATTTATTTTTTTATGATCAGACCACAATCCAAAAAACAACGCGAAAAGCAGCAAATGCTTGATGCATTGAAAAAAGGTGATAAGGTTGTGACTATTGGTGGCATACAGGGAACTATTGCCGGATTGAAAGATAAAGGAAAGACGGTTGTTATAAAGGTTGATAAAAATGTTGAATTAACGGTTACCAGAAGCGGAATTGCTGGTTTAGCCCATAATGTATCAACTGAGGACTCAATACAAGCACAGGCCTAATGGCGGTTAAAGAGGTAACATTATTCGGTAACCCGATTCTCAGGAAAAAATGCCGGGCTGTAACTGATTTTAAAGCACTCGGACCTATCATTCATGACATGCTGGATACGATGTACGAAAAGGAAGGTATCGGCCTGGCCGTCAATCAGATTGGCTTGGACATGAATCTAATGGTCGTGGATGTGACACACACGGAAGAAGCTGATGAACCATTGGTTATTGTTAACAGCACAATTATTGAAAAATCAGGTGAATCAGTAACGGAAGAAGGCTGTTTATCGCTGCCGGAGATACGTTTTGATGTAAAGCGAGCGGAAACTATCAAGTTGAGCTTTCAAACCTTGGATGGTGCCGTAAAAACCGAAACTTTTGAAGGGTTAACAGCCCGAGTTATTCAACACGAAACTGATCATTTAAATGGCCTGTTCATAATCGATCGTACCAGTCCTTTAGTTAAAATGAAGTTCAGCAAGGAATTGAAGGAAATAGAACGGCTCTCCCACGGCAAACTTATTCAATGAGGAGTTTCCCCTTTTTATCACAGATTAACACTAGTGTTATCAATCAATACTGATTGGTATTCGTTTCAGAGGAAGAGATAGTGCGTATTGTATTTATGGGAAACCCGGAATTTGCCCTTCCAAGCTTACAGCGTATCGTTAATTCCAGGCATGAGCTGATTGCCGTTGTAACCAATCCGGATCGCCCTATCGGACGAGGACGACGACTGCAACCATCCGCAGTAGCACAGGCTGCAGCTGATCTTGGCTTACCACTCATTCAGCCTGATACCCTGCACGATTCGGAATTTCACACCCACTTAAATAAAATACAACCGGATCTGTTTGTTGTCGTGGCCTTCCGTATCTTACCTCGTGCGGTTTTAAGTATTCCAGCCTTCGGGTCGATCAATTTACACGCTTCATTACTACCGCGTTATCGGGGCGCGGCGCCAATCCAGTGGGCGTTGATTAATGGTGATTCAGAAACGGGATTGACTACCTTTCTGATTAAACCAAAAGTAGACACAGGTGATATACTGGATCAGATTTCTGTCGCAATTGAACCTGATGATGATTTTGGCTCTTTATCCGAGCGAATGCAACTGGTTGGGGCCGATCTGCTAATCCGGACAATCGATAAAGTTTCTACCGCGGCAATCAAACCACGCTTACAGGATAACACCCAGGTAACCAGTGCTCCTAAAATAACGATGGATATCTGTCGGATAGATTGGTCTAAATCGGCAGCGGATATCCTGAATCTTATCCGCGGTCTGTCCCCGGCACCAGGTGCCCATACCAGGTGGCGCAAAAAACGCCTGAAAATTTTTGCTGGTCGAGTTATTGAATCTGATTCTAATATTCCCCAACCTGGGACAATTGTTGCCTTAAAAGCGAATGAAATCCAGGTCCAGACCGGTTTGGGAATTCTGGCTGTCAAAGAATGCCAGTTAGAGGGTAAACGGCGGCTTGCGGTAGATGAATTCCTACGTGGGATAAAAATTCAGATTAGTGATGTTTTAGGTGAATAAAATTGATTCCCGGGAAGCCGCTTTGGAAATCTTGGATCAAGCCCGGGAACAGAATCAGAGACTGAGTGAGGTTCGGGATTTTTATTTTAAACAATATTCATTATCGGGTCCCGATCGAAATCGCGTAACCAGCCTGACTCAGGAAGTCTCACGTTGGCAGGGACGACTTGATTACTGGTTAAGCGGAATATCAAAGCGGCCATTAAAATCATTACAACCGCGCTTGCTGATCCTGCTACGGTTGGCCACACTTGAATTGCTGATGGACCGAATTAACCCTGAATATGCTATAGTCAATTCATGGGTAGAATTGTCAGGGAAGCGGGTTGGAGCCCATGTCAAAGGTTTGGTGAATGCAATTCTAAGAAAAATGACTCTTCTTGATCCAACAAAAGAACCAGCGGAAAAGCACGATTCGGCTGTTCAAGCAGCCTGGTATTCCTGTCCTGAGTGGCTGTGGATACGTTGGGTAAACCGGCATGGTCAAGAATTTGCAAATAATTTATGTCAGTATCAGAATCAATTAGCCCCATTGACCATTCGCCGGGACGCAAATAAAATCAATGCTGAAGATTTGGTTCGAACTTTGAAATCCGCTGGTGTAAACCTGGAACGCTATTCTGATACCGATATTTTTTTTAAGGCTGCTAATGGTGGAAGCATCCTGCGTGAGCATGATTTATTTAGAAACGGGAGCTACTCATTCCAGGATCGTGCAGCCGGTGCCGTGGTTGAAATACTAGCCCCGCAACCAGATGAAGTTATTCTTGATGTATGTGCAGCACCTGGTACGAAAACAGTATACATTGCCGAGCTTATGGGACGGGATTCCACCAATCAACTATATGCCTATGATATCGATTCGGATCGGGTAAGCAAAGCAATAGATGATAATAACCGCCATGGATGGGATAATATTACCTGGGCCGTAACAGATGCGTCAGTAGCTGACTTACCTGAAGCTGATGCTGTGCTGGTCGATGTGCCTTGTACCGGAACAGGTGTGATCGGACGCCGACCGGATATTCGTTGGCGCCGGCAACTGGCAGATATCGCTGAAATGGCCCAACTGCAATTCAGGATATTGAAAAATGTCAGTCGTGCCGTGAAAACCGGTGGACGTCTTGTTTATTCAACCTGTTCACTGGAACCTGAAGAAAATTGGAATGTTGTGGCGGCGTTTCTTAAATTTAATCCTCGATTTTCGATCGAGAATATCGATCAATTAATACCAGATGAATGGATAAATCCAGACCACTGCATGGAGACTTTCCCACCTCGTGACCGGGTTGATGGAATCTTTACGGTCCGATTGAAATCAGAATGATTAGGTCATTTGGACGCTATCTGTTTGCATTATTCATTTTCTCAGTGCTTGGATTCATTGTGTTTAATTCAATATTGTTGCCACGCTATACACTCCATGGCGAAAGCCGTTACCTGATGGATATCCGTGGCAATTCTGTGGAAGACGCATTAGCTCAATTAAAATTAGAGGGTTTTACCGGGATTGTTGGCGATAGTCGGTATTCAAACGAGATAGAACCGGGAACTGTGTTGGATCAATATCCCCCACCAAATACAAAAGTAAAACCGGGGCGCACTATTCGGCTTACAATTGCCCAGCCGGAGAAAATGGTCGTTGTACCAAATCTACTGGGACATTCCCAACGTAGTGCGGAACTGGAATTGCAACAGGTTGGTCTGGAAATTGATACAATTTATCAGGAATATAATCCTGATTATCCCCAAGGTACCGTGGCTTGGCAGTATCCTAAGGGTGGCGATAACCTCCAAAAAGGGTTAGGCGTGCAAGTGACACTTAGTTTAGGAGTTCCCCCCAATTTTTTTGAGGTCCCGGATTTGTTTGGTCTTAGCCTATCAAAGGCTCGTGACCGACTAGTTGCATCCCGTCTAAGGGTTGGAAAAATTTCATACCGGCAAAATAAAGATTTAATTCCTTATACGGTGCTAGGTCAATCCATACCGGCTGAAACTGTTCTTGACCGGGTCATTGCAATTGATCTTACAGTTAGTGTCCTGGACCTTCAGGATATCTATAACCAGTTAATTGGTGAGCAATAGTTGTTTTCTACCCCTGAGTTATATCGCAAATTAATCCATTTAGCGAGTTCGATAATTCCACTATCTTATTTGTACTTATTTCCTGATCGTGTAATGATGACTGTGCTTTTGTCCATATTGGTTGTTGTCAGTTTTATTTTAGATCATGATTACATTCAAAAAATCAATTGGATAAAAAATATATTTACGAAATATTTGAATCCGTTGATGCGAAAGTCCGAAATTGATGGCCGGTTGACTGGGGCAACATGGGTTTTTACAGCTTCTTTAATTACAGTAATAATTTTTCCCATGGATATCGCTGTTTTTGCTCTTTTAATAATGACGGTTAGTGACGCGGTGGCTGCCTTGGTAGGATCGTATTTTGGGAAAATAGAAATTTTCGAAAAAACTTTTGAGGGAACTTTAGCCGGTATTATAGTTGGTATATCATTGTGCTTCCTGGTTCCAACAATTCCTGTTATGATTGCCATTATTGGAGTTATTACCGGCATGGCAATAGAATTATTACCTTTACGTTTGAATGATAATCTCAGTATTCCATTAGTATCAGGTGGCATAATGCATATAGCAAGGACTTATATCGGATGACATTCCTGACACCAAGCATACTCTGGGGCTTATTGGCCGCTTCTATACCAATACTGATTCACCTTTTCAGTCTCCGTAAAACCAAAGAAATTGAATTCAGCACATTACGTTTCATTAAGGAATTAGAGCACGAAACGATCCGTAAACTAAAACTGAGACAATGGTTATTAGTCCTTTTGCGGGTACTGATAATAATTTGTCTGGTCTTGATGTTTGCCCGCCCAGTCCAGCGCGGTTTTGTTCCCGGTTGGATGGCAGGCGAATTGGAATCGCGAGTCGTTATTTTTGTCGATAATTCAGCCAGTATGGCGGCGGACACACCAAACGGAAATCGCTTGGCGCTGGCACGTAAAATGGTTCCGAATATTATTTCAATCTTTGAGGGGCAGACAAACCTGAGTATTTACCAAACCAATCCGCTGCAAATGATTTTTTCGGGCGAAATGGACGATCCGAATGAAATTCGTAAAGCAGTCGATGGAATTGCTCAGACCCAATCATTTGATCGCCTCTGGCAGTCAATTGATTCGGTTCTAACAACTTTATCTGCAGATGAGCCCAATCGTGAATGTTTTATTATCAGTGATTTTCAAGATCTACCAAGCACCGTTTTCCTGGCTCAAGGTGGTCTGGATACAGTCGCTACCGGTTGGCGAATCTATTGTCTTAAAGTCCCTGAAACCACTTATAACTTGTCTTTAAGAAATGTTGAAATACTCAATCAAGTGCGAATGCCCAATCATCTGCTGAAAATTAATACGACCGTTAAGAATGATGGAAGTCAGGAT
>DAOWAH010000156.1 GCA_030634675.1 Fidelibacterota bacterium | reverse complement strand
GTACAAAGCCGATCCGCTGGATTTGACGATCTCGACCCGTGCGATTTCGGAAGTAGGTACCACCGCCCAGGTAATATTACCGGCCGCGCTGCCGGTCAGGGGAACACCGTCCAATAACAACAGTGAGCGATTACCAGCCCCGAGGGAATAGCTGTTGGCACCGCGGATATTTATCTGATCTCTGACGATACTGATACCAGCCTGGTAAGGTAGAATTTCTTCCAGGCTGAACGCGGCTTTACTATTGATTTGCCGTGGACCCAGTACGGAAACCGCCACCGGAGCCTCCATGATATCTTGAACTTTGCGGGTGGCAGTTACTACTACCTGGGGCGAAGATAATACATCTGGTGTCATTTGGATATCGATGCGTACGGCCGAAGTGGCTTGCGGCAGGAACACCGGTTGTACATGGCGTCGATATCCCATCATTGTAATTACAAGCGTGTATTCCCCGACCTCCAATTGTTTCAGGCTGAACGAACCATCATTGGCGCTGGCAGTTCCGATATAAGTATTTTTGATTAAAACATTAACCCCGGCCAAAGGCTGACCCGTCGTTCCAGTGCTTATTGTCCCAAATATTTCAGCCGTATTCTGTCCTAGCGTCAATTGTACGCCGCAAAACAAGCTTAACAATAATCTGAGGAATAGTTTAATCATGCTGCTTTATAGGTCTATTCTCCAGCTTGCCCCCAGCGCTGTGATTTCTTTTTCATGGATTAATACCGTCTCGATGGCGGCAAACAACTCCTGTTCCGTCGATCCCGGTAATTTTATGTAGGACAGAGGATCATCCAGAATTGAATCAATATCGGTTAGTAATTTTTCCGGGGGAATTAGCAGTCCCACCGGAACCAACAAATAAGCCCCTGGTGGCAGTTGAATAAAAAAATAATGCAGTGAATCACAGACAGTGCCAGGTTCGCAGGGCAGAATAGGATCACTGTAGGTGATGTAGTGATCGGCCAGGTTTTCAAGATCAAGCCGGTCCAACACGATCAAGGCTACTGCTGTAATCTCACCAGAGGATAAAGTTGATTCAGCCACTTGCAGAAAACCCTCCACACCCGAAACAGGCTCAAGACCGGTGGGCAGTGTGCAACCGGCCAGTACTATTATCAGGCAGAATGATGAATAAGTAATTAATTTATGCATCACTGTATTTGGTAGACGCTTTTCATGTTTTAACACAGCAGGAATGTGAAATATAAACTATTGCAGGCCAGCAATTAAAGGAAAACTTATGCCACGACATTACCCGGAATCCGGGAATGAACCACCTTGACTATGTTTTAAAACAATTGTATTTTTTGTAAGCCTAAACTGTGTTTGGGTGGTTCATTGCTACATTTTATTTATAATCTGGCTGTTTCTCTATACTCAACTGCCTTCCGGGTAACCGGAGGGCAGTTGTGATTTTCGGAGGAATTGTTGGCCTGATACAGTATGTTATAAATAATCCTATTAAATCAAATGGTATGAACCTCAGGGCAGCCTCTGTGCCATAATAGTTACGATATCCATCTGGACAAACGCAGAATTCAACCATTCAATTATTCCATTTGGACAACCGTGCGCTGTAATTTTTATGGTGTTGTTCCGATAAATAGCCGAATTTATATCAAGAATATGATCAAGGTTAAATCCATTAAGTGCCGTACAACCAGTAACTGTCGCGAGGACGACTGATTATGACAATGGTACTTGCTATAGTAGTCGCAGTCTTGGTATTGATGGCTAAATATCTGTATTTATGGAGACCAAACGACAGTAGTGGATTTTATCCGGTAAAACCGTTTTATATGGCTCACCGCGGAGTCAGGACCAGAGCACCGGAGAATACGATTTCGGCCTATTCCGCAGCCCTAGAAGCCGGGCTGAAAGGAACGGAATTAGATGTTATGGAAACCAAGGATGGACAACTGATCTGCTCCCATAATTTCGATCTGGAGCGAATCACCGATGGTCGCGGATATATATTTGAACAGACCTATTCTGAGTTACAGCAGATAAATGCAGGTCATCGTTTTCCGGGTGCATCCACTGACCGGATACCGCTTTTAACAGACGTCCTGAATTTTTTCCCGGCTGAGTTCCGTGTGAATATCGAGGTCAAATCGCGTTCACTGATAGATATATTCACTACTCTCAAAGTAGCCCGCCTGGTAAAAATAATGGACCTTCAGGGCAGGGTTATTGTTTCCAGCTTTAATCCGGTCGCTCTCATAGCAGTCAAATGGGTGGACAACGCCATTCTGACCGGTTTTCTGGTGGGGCCGGACACCTGGCCTTTGATGCGTTTCATAAATCTGGCTCACCCAGATTACCTTCATCCCGAGGCCGGACTGGTTACCGAGGACCTGCTGCGCTTTGCCCGTCAGCGCGGCCTGGCGGTAAATGTATGGACGGTTAATAACCAACCGGCCATCGACTGGTTAGTGAAAAAAGATGTCGAGGGGATCATTACCGATCGGCCGGAGTATTGTCCGCCGCACTCCGAGCTTGGAATTGGGCGTGGATAAAGACCGCCAAACCGATTATGAAGCAGGGCCAGAAGAAATACCAGGGAAAATATTCGGGCATGGTTTGGTTTATTACGGCGCGGCCGGGAATCAGGAAAGTTACGATTATCCCGATACCCATAAGTATTTCTAAAAACCAGAATTTCATGCTTAGAACCAGCGCCTGATTGCGCTGATCCGCCCGTAGCAGTGCTACCCCTCCGTAAATCAATCCCAGTGAAATTACCACCGGCGCCCAGACCGGTCCTGCCCAGGGGTAGGGAATTAGAAATAGAATATCCCAGGTGAAAAGACTCTCTGGCCACCCCAAAACCATTTTCAGGAAGATATAGTAAAATATGTCCCAGACAGCGAAGATGATACTGAAAGCCGCCAGTTTAACCAGTCGCGAGCCAGCCGTTAATTCTGCCGCTGACCAAATTAAAATGATGGTGGCGATTTCACGCAAAATTTCAACGCGGGCAATATCACTGGCGGCAATAATAACCGGAAAGCTGAACCCGCTGGGATAATACAGTTTTCGTAAGTATACAACTACTGCCGCCTCGATGAAACCGAAGGCAATTCCAAATAGAATAAACCAGATTAAACGTTTTTTCACTTTAATACTCCTGAAAGATAATTTAATCCGCCTTCGTGTACGACTACGGCGGACGAGAATGGCATTTTAAATTCCCAGCTGTTTGCGGCGGAATAATGGGTCCAGGGCTTGCCCTGGGGCCTGTCAGGCGTAGACGGAGCGAAGCCTGGTTCATACCATTGATTGCAGGAGGAATCGTAAAGGATCTAATTAATCCCGGGAATGATGAATTACATAATCACTGTTGGTAACAAACTCGGCGATATTGCGGGCGGCCATATAGCTGAGTGAACTGCGTAGGCCGGCCTCGATCTGTTCCAGGATATTTTGTACCCCGCCTTTGTATTCTACAATTGTTTCATCACCCTCTACATAATAAGGGTTTTTACCGCCTTTTTGCTGAACGGCAAAAGAAGCTGATCCCCGATAGGCTTTATATAATTTGCCTTCATATTTTAGTATATTACCTTCTGCTTCTTTCGTACCCGCCAGCAGTCGGCCGACCATTACCAGATCGGCGCCCAAGGCCAATGCTTTGGCAATATCACCCACTCCTCGGATGCCGCCGTCCGCAATAATCAGCGCTTTCAATTGTAACTCATCCTTGACCGCTTTGCATTCCCTGATGGAAGATACGATTCCCTGTCCTACGCCGGTCATAATTGAAGTGGTGCACATTGACCCGGTACCGATTCCTACCCGAATAGCCTGAACACCCAGCCCGGCCAAATATTCGAAACCTTCCCTGGAATCAACATTACCGCAGATGATAAAGGAGTCACCCAAATCCTGCAGATATTTTATGGCAGGTTCGACTGCCGTATTAAAACCGTTGGCCACGTCTATGATATACAAACGCGCCCCGCGATTATAGAATTTGTTTATTACGGTATTTTCGTCCAATCCAACGGCAATAATGGCATCCTGGCCGGCCGCATTAAGATCCCGGTAACCGTTAAGGCGCTCTTCATCGGACTGGAAGCGATGGATCATTCCCAGCATTTGGTTTCCGGCCAGCAGCCGGCACATATGTACACTACAGATTGTATCCATCGGGGCCGGTAAAACCGGTAGGCGTAATTTGTAGGGCATACCGTTAAATGACAGATCAAAGGTAAGGTCAATATCCTTTCGGCTTCTGATGGTAGATAATTTCCGGGGTACTAATGAGATATCTTGATATGTGTATGTCGCTCGCATTGATTTTCGCTTTGTTGTCTGGTTATTTATATTTACTCCAATCAGCTGAACCATTTTAACTAATCGGGGCTGTGCTTAAGCTTTTTTAGCAGCGAAATATAATACGTAATAGAGATTTTTTGATGGTGATTTCTATGATTGGATTGTGATTAGAAAAGCTGGGATTTAAAATTATTAAAGAAACTCGAGCAATTGTTCGGTATGTGGTTAATTCTTAAATTACAGTGTTGTGGATTTAATACATATCATAGATGATGAAAAAGAGATTCGCTACACGCTTAAAAAAATGTTTGAAATCAGTGGGTATGATGTATCGACTTTTTCATCAGGGGAGACGGCGTTACCGGTAATAATGCGTGACCATCCGGATGTGATTATTTTAGATCTGCATTTACCCGGTATGGATGGATTGGAAATTTTAAGCAGGCTTAAAAAGTTTGACTCCGAAATTGAAGTTATCATGATTACCGGATATGCGGATGTTGTTTCAGCCGTAAAAGCCATTAAACTTGGCGCGCGTGATTATATTAAGAAGCCGGTTGTTTTTGAGGAGCTGAATCTAATT
>DAOWAH010000264.1 GCA_030634675.1 Fidelibacterota bacterium | reverse complement strand
GTTTTAATCGCTGACGTTTTCAATGAATCGCGATTTGCCCTTTTCCGTTCGGTAAACAGCAGACAATCTTTACCCTTCATAATGTGGCGCACTTCATTGATCGGATACCGCCGGCTTTCAAACCCCATCCCGCGGCAACCGTTAGGAAAACCGGGGTTCCAGGTTACATAATAATAAATGCACTTATGACAATCAATAAGCATCAGGTAAGATTTCGGAATGCAGATTGCAGATTTCGGATTTTAAATGGGCGACATGTCTGATATTTCAATCTGCAATCCACAATCTAAAATCCGCAATTTAAGTTGTTAATCCCCATCTCGCAGATCGACTCGAATTTCCATATCTCTAAGTAGATCCCATGCGTCCTTTCGCTGGGCATCAGAACTTTCACCAACCACATAAATAATCGCCTGGATGACCTCGTCACTGAATCCAGCATTTTTGAGTTCAATGATATCCTGAGCAGTTGTAAATTCAATGGATCGGACATCTTTGCCATAAATGACGGGGGCCGTATCCTTCAGAAAAGAACCTTCCTGAAGTACCATCTGGATGGTTTTTTCGCTAAGACCGGCCTTTTTCATATCAATAATTTCCTGCACGCTAAAGGCAGCGGTCTCAACGACTTTTTCCCTGATCATAACTTGAATCGTCTGGTCGCTAACACCAGCCCCCTTTAAACGCACAATACTTTCACTATTCAAGCCCGAAATGGGATGGGTGACAATGAATATCAGCATCGCAACGCAAATTATAATAAATAGAGTTTTCTTCATGTCTTACTTCAGAAATTGCATAAGACCAGGCTGCATAATACTGGCCGCAGTGGCAATAGTGGCTTGGTAAGCAAGCTCAATAGCTTGCAGTTCAATGACGGCTTCAGTAATATCCGCAGCTTCTGCTTTGGAAAGTAACTGCTCCATCTTGGGCTTGTAATTCAGCCAGTATTTTTCGGTAGTCTGCAACTGGTTTATGATGGGCACACTGGTGCTTCTAATCTCATCAAGCTGTATACCGGCTTGATCGAGCAGGTCTACCTGACTGGATATGGCGGCTGTATCGTCATTTTCCAAACCGACAATTAAATCCCGCATTACGTCAAAAATATTGATCCCCCCACTGGCAGCGTCATGAAAAATGGGCTGCCCATCTGCATCAATGCGAACAACTGTATTTTCCGCAACAATTATCTGCACATCGCCGTCATCACCGTTGTAAGTTACAGTATATTTATCAAAGGTGGTGGCCAATGCGTCATCACGTGAAAAGGGAGTTGTTTTGGTTTGATTCCCTGAAAACATGTAATTATTGTTAAATTTCGTATTGGCGACATTCATCACCTGATCAAACAGACTCTTCATCGAATCTGCCGTCTTTAGGCGACTTTCGGTGGTTCCGTCAGATTCAACTTGCGCAATTCCTCTTACCAAGGTGATGAGTTCATCAGCCAGATCCAAGGTTATCTCGGTGACCTCCAAGCGTGTCTTGCCTGTTTCGATATTTTTCTGGTACTGGTCAATAGAGGCCAGAGTTTGACGATAATCCAGCACATTGCCCATACCCAGGGGATCATCCGAAGGTTTATTTAATCGTTTCTGCGAAGCGATAATCGTTTGCCTCTTAAAGAGCGCCTCATTCTGGGTGGACAGGTATCGAACAATCGAATTCGTCATGATATTGTTGGTTACCCGCATTCTCAATCCCTCCTCTATAGATTAGATTCTTTTGGATGCTCTAGGGGTTGTCAAAAAAACGTTCCGGTATTCAAACGTTTTTTTCTACAACCCCTTATGCCGCCATTCCGTCATTCGGAACATTATTATGGAAAGCGGTATAAAACGCTGCCACGTTAAATCATATTCAAAACGGATTCCATGAGTTCGTCGACGGTGCTGATCAATTTGGCTGCAGCGGTATAAGCATTTTGAAATTTGATTAAATTAATCATCTCTTCATCCAACGAAACTCCGGAAATCGATTCCCGATAATTGTCCAGATACGCCACCATCTCAGCTTGATGGTCATAATAAGAATCCGATTTTATAACTTCATTACCGACATCTCTAATCAGTGAGCTGAAATAATCATTAAAAGTAGCCGTGTTGGCGCTCATGGTGAGCTGGTACTGTAAGTCGGTGATTTCAATCGCTTTGGTGTTATCTCCGGGAACCCGCGTCGGGTCGGATGCCGCCGCAACTAAATCCGGGTTGCCGACGATATTCGCATTCACATCGATATCCGCCGCCGCAGTTCCGTTAAAAAATACCTCGCCCGCGGAACCATCCAACGCAAAACCGGTTAGGTGAAGTGTATTGACCTCGTTGATCAATGTCTGGGCCAAGGTATCCAGACGATTCTGATAGTCAGCAATCACGACATCCCGGACCTCCAGCCAACCCCTTAAATTTCCTCCGGATATATCACTGGTAATATTGGTTGTGCTTCCGCTGCCATCGACCCAGACGACATCTTGAAGACCTGAAGCATTGGTCTCGGTTGACAGCTGCCAAGTCATGCTCCCCGCCACAAGCGGACGGCCGCTGGCGACAAATACTGAGACCGCTCCGGTTGTGTCTTCGGACGTATTGATGTCGATCGATTTCGACAGCTCTTGTAACATCAAATCCCGTTGGTCGCGGTAATCATTGGCGCTTTGCGCCCCGGCCTCCATCGAGATAATCTTTTCATTTAGATCGGCGATCTGTTCTGAAAGCCGGTTGATTTCTTGAACGCTTCCTTGGATGGAGAAATCCAGATCCTGCCGGGATTGAGTAAGATTGGAATCAAGTCGATTAAAGGTTGTGGCCAAAATCTGACTCCGGGTAATCAAAACTTGCCGTTCGGCTTGACCGGAAGGATTATTGGTCAGCGCCTGCCAACCGTTCCAAAACTCACTCATTGCCGGGCTCAGACCGGATCCGTCGGCCTCATTGAAGAATATTTCCAGCATTTCGACGGCCTTGTTGTGAGCCTCCCATTGACCCAGGTCCTGGCTTTCATTATTAATCTGAACCGCCAAAAACCGGTCGTATATGCGTTCGATTCCCGTGGCCGTCACGCCAGTCCCCATCGGTCCTATCGTTGAATCCAACGGTGTGTCGGTTGCCATTATCAACCGCTGACGGGAGTACCCCGGGGTGTTCACATTGGCGATATTATGACTGGTTACACTTATCGCCTGTTGTTGGGTCAAAAGCGCTTGGCCCGCAAGACTCATGATGCCATATAAATCTGACATAATGTTCCCCTTTT
>DAOWAH010000121.1 GCA_030634675.1 Fidelibacterota bacterium | reverse complement strand
TTGGAAAGAATTATACCAAATGAATAGTGAATTACTGGGTAATCCCAATAAAATATCTCCTGGTATCAAACTCACCGTCAAACAATCTGAGATCACACCGTCATATCTTACCCATAAAGTAGAACCAGGTGAGACACTGCGGTCATTAGCAGCAAATTATCTGGGAGACGAGGGAAAATGGCGAGAGATTTATAATTGGAACAGAAGTTTGATTAATGATCAGACTGATTATGAAATAATACCACAATATGACCCCTTCAATCCATTGATTTCTGCAAAACTTCCCCCAAATAAGTCAGGATTGCTTGACGTGAACCGAGCAAAATTACTAGCCTTAACCAATGAGGTAGCTTATATACAGAATCAGAATGGTCAAATGGTTGAAATGCGAAAAGGTGGAAAGGTGTATCTTGGATATCTGTCTAGTATAAATTTGACATCTGGTAAAGTTTATTTCAAATTAGACATGGGAGGTATCCCCGAAACTGCGGTCTTGTATCTTAATACTTCACAGAAAGGTCAATAATGATTATTACAAGATTTTTCCTCAATCATTCTGCACCTATTTTTTTTGAAAAGTCTCTTATGAGGATAATTATTGGCATCATCCTTATAATAGCGTCGACGTACGGTCAAAATACCCCTTTCAGAACCCATGTTGCGGAGGAAGAGCTTGTGTCATTCCAGCCATCTGCATCATTTGCTCAGGCAATCCAGATCTTAAGTCAGATGGCGACAAAATATGAGGGTAAGGTTGTTATTGATCCAACTAACCAAAAAGGTCCGATCAATATTGCTATTCCCCCGACGCATTGGCGACAAGCATTAGAAACCCTGCTTAAGGCAAACGGATTAGAATTTGCTGAAAGGGCGACCTATTATGAAATACGAAAAACTTCGGATAGGCCGAAACCTTCCCTGAGCGCGGTTATCAAGAGTAAACCGACGCCGGAAAAAGAAGTTGGCTTAGGGATCAATACCCGCGAGGTTGAAATTTCAGCAATATTTTTTCAGGGCGATAGGCGATCGCTGGCTGAAGCTGGAATAGATTGGGCGGCAATAGTTGCCAGTAGTAATGACACAATTGACATTTTATCGATTGCAGCTTCCAACGTGTCGCAGGAATTATTCTCAATAGGGGCAAAACACTCCGGTTCGATGGGAAACACGGCCATGAGCCTGATAGCCGTACTTCAGGCATTTGAGGCACTTAATATCGGTGAGATAATTGCACAACCTTCCATAAAGGTGATGAATGGAATAACCGGAAGGATTCAGGTTGGGCAACAATTCTCAATCAAGCAGAAGGATTTTGCCGGTAACACGGTGGAAAGTTTTTTTGACGTGGGAACAATTCTTGAGGTTACACCACAGGTTATCACTGACCAGGATATAACATTCATCCACCTGATAATAGAATCTGAGCGAAGCGCAGCTTACCCCGATGCCTTGAGCACGAGAATCGATAAACAGACAGCCAAAACTCAGGTTTTGTTACTTGATGGTGAACAAACGGTGATTGGAGGATTGTTTTCTGAAGAATCATCGGAAGTTCGCAAGGGTATTCCCATTTTAAAGGATTTACCCTGGTGGCTGTTTGGTTTGCGCTACCTGGCAGGATTTAACTCATCAGATATCATAAAAAAGGAATTGATCATAATTATTAAGGCAGAATTAGTACCGTCACTTGTCAATCGCCAGGAATTAAAACGTGATGATTTAGATCAGCTGATCCGGAAAAGTCGGGAAAAATTCAAGCAAAAATCCGAGTAATTATTTATTACAGTTCTATTTGAATGATAGAGTTCAAGAACGTCTTAAAGTATTATGGTGATCTATTAGCTGTAGATAATTTGTCCTTGGCAATTCCTGCCGGTAGTTTATTCGGACTCCTGGGGCCGAACGGGGCTGGGAAAACCACTTCTATTCGTTTATTGACTGGATTAGCCAAACCAACAGCTGGCACAATTTGTGTCAATAATTTGGATATAGAACTCAACTCATTGGAGGTAAAAAGATTATACGGCTATGTACCGGATCAGCCTTACCTTTACGACAAACTCACAGCCTTGGAGTTAATGTGGTTTGTTGGTGGAATCTACCAGCTATCCAATGAGACAGTTTCGCGAAAGATCGATGAATTGTTCGATCAATTTGAGATACAGGATTTCCGTAATAAACGTATTGGTAATCTATCTTTAGGTATACGCCAGAAGCTTTTAATTGCTACCGCCTTTGTCCATGAACCAAAGATTTTTGTTATTGATGAACCAATGGTAGGCTTGGATCCCTACAGTATCGACCAGTTTAAAAAATTTTTACGCGACCGTGTTTCATTGGGAATGACAATATTCATATCAACTCATAATATCCCGGTGGCGGAGGAATTATGCGATCGTTTTGGAATTATTCATAAAGGGAAATTATTAGCTAACGGTACTCTTTCTGAAATATCGTCCAGGCTTCAGCTGGATAATGAAAATTTGGCTGATGCATATTTTCAATTGACCAGGGAATTACAATCCTGACAATAAGATTCAGGATTTAAGGTGAATATTGCCAAGTACGGTTTAGCTGGAATTACATTACTATCCTATTTACGAGGAAGGGAAAAATTCAATTATAGGACTCTGGCCACTGAGTCAGCTACCTCAGTAGTGTTTGTTATACTGGGAATTGGAATCTATTTTGGTGTTAAGTATACACTTATTTATACGTTGGAAACGGTTCATATACCTGTTTTGCTTTTACATAATTTAATAGCTGCAATTTTATTCGGTTTATTTATTCTGATGATTATTGGTAACGGAACGACCGGAGTTACATTATTTATTCTCGGGAAAGAACTGGACTATCTGTTTAGCCTGCCGATTCGTCCTGTTAAAATATTTATACTAAAGTTTACCGAGAATATTTTCCGCTCATCCGGTCCAATGTTTATAATTGGCATGGCAACCATACTTGCTTACGGGTCTTACTTCAATTTGAGTATGCTTCAAATTATTTATATAATCTGTTTAATCGCCTTGCCGTATATACTGATTGCTGCCGGCACAGGTATTATGGCTTTATTTTTATTAATTAAAATCGCCCGTTATCATGAATTCCGGGTTTTAGTATTTTTAGCATTGGTGTCGATAATTTTCGGGACTGGGCAATATTATAAATCGGTTAATCCGGTTCAACAGATTCAGGAAGCACTGCAGTACTATCCTGATGTAGAAACCTACCTTAAGCAGAGTGATGCATTGGCTGGTAATCTTGAATTCTTACCCAGTACATTTTCGGCTCAAGCTTTGTATAAAGTTGTAAGCGGATACAAATTATTAGAAATAAACGAGGTTTATTTTCTAGTGCTCATGGGGTTGGCAATACTATTATTATTAACTATATATAGTAGGAAGAATTATCATTCGATTTGGCTAACCGGCCGTGAAACACTTCATTTTACAGATAAATTGAGAATTATTAAACCGAATCGGGGGTTATTAAAAGTTCAATTTAACCTTGGTCGCCAGACTGATTCACTAATTAAGAAAGATATATGGTATTTTATTCGGATGCCGGTTCAATGGACAAATTTCTTATTATTTATTGCACTTATCACATTATATCTGGCAAGCATGAGTAACATGGATTTATTTTTCCCCGATGCCTGGCGGATGACAATTTTATATCTGGGTAATTATATTTTTTGTGGTTTTTTTGTTATAGCTCTGGCAGTCCGGTTTATTTACCCCGTAATCAGCATGGAGGGCAATGCCTTCTGGATACTGCAATCTGCCCCGGTGGGGCTTCGTAAAATATTTTTGTACAAATTAATGAAAACAAGTTTTTTTGTGTATTTTCTCGGGTTGTTACTCGTTATAATTACTGTTCCTTCTTTTAATCCAGGCTCGTTTCTGGTAATCATTACAACCATATTAACTGTTGGATTTATTATGGTGACGGTTACAATTTCGCTAATGTTGGGAACAATCTATGCCAATTTCAGCGAAATTAATCCTATTTTTATTGCTTCTTCACGAGGAGCGACATTTACGTTTATTACATGTTTAATTTATTTATTACTGAGTGGGATTATTTTGAGTCATCTGGCTCACCAAGTCTTCGCATTTACAGTTAAGAAGATTGAATATTATTCCAACTATCATCTTGCGATAACAATAACATTTTTAGCTGTAAGTATTATGATAAGTTTAGTTAACTTACACATCGGATACCGAAGTTTCAGAAGAGAGGACCTTAGTGGGTAAATTCACTAGTTTTAAGAATAAATCAGCATCAATTTTTCAATCAATTGCTAATATTTTAATTCTAATTCTCGTAATATCCTGTGCACCGATGATCAATTCAGTTTTAGATAGCGAGCTTACCTTTAGCAATGACCAGTTTAAAAATTTTCCCAATTACATTGGTACATTAGAAGGAAGGCTGGTTGATAAAAAAAATCAATCGATTCCTGGAGTACATGTCGCCGCCGATTTAGAGCAATACGTTAATCTCCATGCAAATGCCGCCACGACTGACAAAAATGGTCAATATTCCATAGATATATTTTGGATTGAGAATCCATTGGTGCTGGTGGATATTTATCCTGAACCTGCCAACAGCAGTTTTACTTCGGACGGTATTCACTACCTTAAACTGGCACGAACGGTACAATTTGATATTCCGGTAATTGGTGGAAAACAAAAACAACTCCTCCAGAATCATACTTTAAATATGTACAGTATTTCCTTCATCCTGAAGAAAATTGCAGACGATGTGATCAACAGTCGCCTGACCAAAATCAGTTTCAACATTGAGGATTATCACACTGGTTTTCCTATAGTCGGTTCAACGATTACATTGACTCCATCAAAGTTGCAGCCTGGGGCAGACCAGCTGTTAGGTCTTTATATCAGCCAGGAAAGTTTTGTACAAATTGCCCAGGAATATGCTATACCTTTCTCAAATTCTACTAACAGCAGGACACTCACTAACGATGGATCGGTGGAGTTTGTGGTAATGAATTATGCCTATTACCAGATTGATATTTCTCACCCTGAATATTATTCTGTAACTGAAAATTTCTATATAGAAAAATCGATAGATAAAGTTATCAAGGTTTCGAATATAAATCAGCCCAAAATTATTGATATCATCGATAATTAGTTATTCCAGCCAGTTGATTTGACTTATATAGCGTCGGTTGTTATCGCTGTTTTCCAGGCTCGATTGCACAATCTGCATTGCCTCACTGCTGTAATACAAATCGGCTGTACCTGATAAGGACAGGTTGGTTGTCGGTGCACCAAGAATCAGCGCTCCATAAATCGCCGGAGTACCAGTGGCATCGAACTCCATACTACTTCCACCGACGACAAAGACCACGCCATACCAAATGATTTTACCGGACATGGTTAAAGATCCATCGACAACCAGGATACCATAGCCTATAAAATTTCCGCTCAAACTACAATCACCATCAATGTAGGCAATGACAGATTCATCCTGATCACCACCGTCTAATGACGAGCAATCCTCCAGGTATTGATCCGCTATGTTAGCATAGAATTCAACTATATTTAAAATATTTGTGCTTGTATCTTCAGATACACTAACGCTTGGGGAACTACCTTGACCTTGGATGAAAGTAGTACCGCTGTAATCATTAGCCAGGGTTG
>DAOWAH010000355.1 GCA_030634675.1 Fidelibacterota bacterium | reverse complement strand
CCCGTGCCGCCGAATACGCTGCCTATTATTCTTATTCGACAACGCCCAGTAAAAGGGCCTGGTCATCATCGGCGGGACGCTGGCCGGCAAACTGTTCGACATCTGCCATGATCGCCGCAATTACTCCCTGGGGATCATTGGCGCTGTCGGTGGCAAGCAGCCTGAGCAGACGCTCTTCACCGTAAGTTTTTTCCCCCATATCGAACCGTTCGGTGAGCCCGTCTGTGTATATAAGGAATCGATCTCCCGGCTCCAGTTTGGTCTCGGTTACGGGAATCTCTATTTCATAGGGTTCTATCCCCAGGGGGTAAAGGCCCGGACAGGGAAGCTCAATAGCCTTTTTATCGGAATGGCGAAAAATCATGGGCAGCGGATGGCCGGCCCGGGCCATTCGCATGGTTTGGGTGTTGGCATCGTAATAGGCATAAAGGGCCGTCATGAAGCTGGGATCGGCCACCTTGCAAAGGTGTTCGTTGAGGTAGTGCAATACTTCGGCGGGATCGGCCGCCGAGCCGGGATAGGAGCGAAAAAGGGCGCAGGTCATGGCCATCAGAACCGCTGCGGGTGCGCTGTGCCCCTCGGCATCGGCGATGAGAAAACCCCAGCAGTTGTCGGGTAATTCAAGGATGTCATAATAATCCCCGCCGGCGTAACGGCTGGTTTCATAGTGCACCGCCAGTTTGAATCCGTCGATTACCGGCAGCTGTTTCGGCAGGAGTTTGCGCTGGACCGCGGACACCACTTCCAGCTCATGCTCGAGCTGATCTTTCTGGCTCTCCACTTCCCGTTTTAATCGGTGTATGGTCAGGTGGGTGTTTACCCGCGCAATCACTTCGTCGGGTTGAAAGGGTTTGGTGATATAGTCAACGGCTCCCAGCTGAAGCCCTTTTACCTTGTCTTCGGTGTCGCCCAGGGCGGAAAGAAAAATCACAGGGATATCAGAAGTAGCCGCATTGGATTTTAATTGACGGCAAACCTCGTAGCCGTCGATATCGGGCATCATAATATCCAGTAGAATCAGATCCGGTAGCGCTTTGCCGGCAATGGAAATTGCCATTTCGCCGTTTTTAGCGATCAGCAGTTTGCAGCCGACCCCATCCAGGGTCTGAAAAAGCACCTGCAGATTTGTGGGGTTGTCGTCTACCAGTAATATGGATTCGGTAGTTGTGCTATTGTTTTCCATCCGATGGACTCCCGGAGTTTATAATAAGACGGAGCGAAGCGACCCCACCATTTTAGGCACTTTAGCTCACTTTAGGCATTTTCCGGCTTAGGTGTTATGAAAGAATTTCGGTTCCTGATTCAACGGAGTCGGCGATGGGAATCAAAGATTGGAAACCGCTGACCTCAAAAATTTCCTTGACGAATTCGTTCAGGGAGCAAAGAACGATTTTACCTTCTCGTCGTCTCATTTCTTTAGCGGCACTCAATAGCACCCTGAGACCGGCACTGCTTAGATACTCCAGTGCGCCTAAATTGAATAATAGCCGGGTCGTCTGCCCCCCAAGTGCTTCCTTGACGACTTTTTCAGCTTCCGGAGAAGAATCTGCATCCAGTCTTCCGTTAATAGCGATGGAGACAATCCCGTTTTCCTCTTTCTGCGTAATTTCCATTTTACGATTCCTCTGATTGGTAAATTAATTCTACCCCTCTCTTTTTTATATATGAAATAATATTAATAAATCATTTCCTGCTGTAAATCAATACAGTATTTTCAAACCGTAAAATCTTTTGATAAGATAGGCTGGTTTCATTTTGATTGGGAAGTCAATTTTTCAATTGACATTCATATTTATCCCCGATATTTAGTTTGTATACTAAGTATTTTAATCATTTCCGAAGAACTATTTATGATAATTTCGAACGGTGATTCAACTAGCGAATGGTAGGGATATAATGGTTCGTATACCAATAAAATTTGGATTAACCGGTTTATTATAGGACAAAGGAGAACAAAATGGACCCGTGGCATAAAACATCCTGTGTATTGTGTGCCCAGAACTGCGGGCTGGAAGTCCAGGTGGGAAACAACAAAATTCTCAAGGTTCGGCCGGATAAAGACAACCCGCGCAGCCAGGGTTATGCCTGCCGCAAGGGGCTCAAGGTTGCTTACCATCAGCACCATGCCCAGCGCCTTTCCCATCCCTTAAAACGTGTTGGAGACACGTTCGAACAAATTTCCTGGGATCAGGCCATTGCCGAAATTGCAGAAAAACTTTCGGCCATCGTCAAAACCCATGGCCCGAAATCCTTTGCTTACATGGG
>DAOWAH010000445.1 GCA_030634675.1 Fidelibacterota bacterium | reverse complement strand
TAACAGGATCAACAATACAATTACTATCAGGGCAATTAAGAACTTCTTCATTTTGCTCCCCCTTCCCGGCTGTTCAGATTCAGGAGATTTATCAGGTTACCACCATCTTTATCCGGCACAATATATTTTTGGATTTGTGGCAGTATCTGCTCCATTGTCTCTAAGTACAGGCGTGTTTCAGTCACACCTTTAGCCTTCCGGTATTCTTTCAGGATGGCGGCGAATTTCGTTGCATCTCCTTCTGCTCGTTTAATCCGTGCTTCCATATAACCCTGGGCATTCGCGATCTGCGCCTGGCCTTCACCGCGGGCTTTAGGAATCACGTCGTTGCGATAACCTTCAGCCTGGTTGATCATACGGTTTTTATCCTCTTTGGCGGAAGCCACGTCTTTAAAAGCAGCCACAACCTGTTTGGGCGGACCAACTGCTTGCAACTGGACGGCAACAACATGGATTCCCGTTTCATAATTATCAAGGACGGATTGTAGTAAATCCTTAGTTTCTTCCTGGATAATAAATTTTCCGTCAGTTAAAGCTTCATCAATCTTGTGCTTACCAATGGTAGTACGCAAACTGGCTTCAGCCGCCTCTCGTACCGTGACCGCCGGTTTCACAAAATTAAACAGATAAGCCTGCGGATCTTTAATTTTGTACTGGACAATCATTTCCGCGTCAACGATATTCTCATCACCGGTGAGCATCAGACTTTCTTTAGCATATTTACGATAGCCCTGTTTTCCAACATTGCGGAAGCCGATCTCGATTCGCTTGACTTCGGTCACCTTGGGGGTATCGACCACTTCGAAGGGGTAGGGAATATGCCAGTTCAAGCCGGACTGAGCTACCCGGGTGGCCTTACCAAAAGTACGGATAACACCGACCTCATCAGGACCGACCACATAAATGCCGGTTGCCAGCCATAGTCCAAGAACGATTAAAATAATCGGCACAATTCCAAAGGCGAAAAGCTTGTCCGGTATACGGATTTCCTTATCACCGATGATTATTCTACGATATGCCATTTTGTTCTCTCCTTTCCAATTGGAATGTTAACTTACGGTTCAAAATAATTATTACAGTTGTCTGCGTAATCGGGCTACTGGTATTTTCATTTGTTCGCGGTATTTTGCCACGGTACGGCGTGCTACCGGATAACCATTTCCTTTCAACAAGCCCACAATCTGTTCATCGTTATACGGTGAATGATTGTCTTCCTTTTCGATAATCTCTTTAAGGGCATCTTTAATAATCTGATTACTGATTTCCCGGCCATCCTGCAGTGCGATTCCCTCGGTAAAAAACGATTTCAATTCAAATATCCCGAATGGTGTATCCACATATTTACCACGTGTAGACCTGCTGATAGTGGAAATATCCATCATAATCTCATCAGCAATATTCTGCAATTTCATCGGTCTTAATTGCCGCTCATCCGAGTTGAAAAAATCCGGTTGCTTGTCAATTATAGCCTGCATAACCGCAACCATTGTGTGGCGGCGCTGCTGAATGGCCTGAATAAACCAGTTGGCCGAATCAATTTTCTGTTTAACATACTGGAGTACTTCGGGATTATGCTTTTCCCGCAACATCATAAGATAAGATGAGTTGATATGCAAGTCAGGCAGCCAGTTGTCATTGGAT
>DAOWAH010000058.1 GCA_030634675.1 Fidelibacterota bacterium | reverse complement strand
ATCACCATTTTTACCAGACTTTGACCCGCAACATTCCCCTCATGCAAAATCTGGGCTTATTTGACTGGCTGACTAACCATTATGAACTCTGGCGCGAATTGACTGTGGAATCGATCTACTCCAGTGCTAAGTCAGCCATTTTGGAATTGATGAGATCCGGAGCTACTACCAGTTCCGATCACCATTACGTTTTTCCCAGGAATGTCAGCGGCGAATTGATTGATATGCAGATTCGGGCCGCCAAGGAGCTGGGGATAAGGTTTCATCCCACCCGAGGATCGATGTCCCTGGGCCGGTCAAACGGTGGTTTGCCACCGGATGAGGTCGTCCAATCCGAGCAGGTCATTCAACGGGATACGGAACGTTTGCTGGCGCGTTACCACGATCAATCTGAAGGGTCGATGCTCCGCCTTTCTTTGGCGCCCTGTTCACCTTTTTCAGTGACGCCCGCTTTGATGAAAAGCACGGTCGAATTCGCTAAGGCAAATAATTTATTGATTCACACTCATTTGGCAGAAACTCTGGATGAAGAGAAATTTTGTCTGGACAATTACGGAAGACGCCCCCTGAAATATATAGATTCTCTCGGCTGGGTTACTGAATTCAGTTGGTTCGCCCATGCAGTTCATTTGAACGATGCGGAAGTCAGACGATTGGGCGATGTCGGCTCGGGAATCAGTCACTGTCCCTCGTCCAATCTGCGATTGGGCTCGGGAATTGCCCGCATACGGGAATTACTGGATGCGGGAGTAAAGGTCAGTCTGGGAGTGGATGGCTCGGCCTCAAACGATGGTAGTAACATGCTCTCTGAAATCCGTCAGGCAATGCTGCTGTCACGCTTACGCGACGAACAATACTGGCTTACCGCCCGCGATGTACTAAAGATGGCTACTCGTGGTGGGGCGGCTGTGCTGGGTAGGAATGATATTGGTCAATTAACCGTGGGAAAACGTGCTGATATAGCTTTATTTTCCGCCAGCGGCATCGAATATGCCGGCAGTGGCTCGGATCCCCTGGCAGCCTTGGTGTTCACGGTTCGTTCCACTCCGGTTGATTACCTGATCATCGATGGAAAAATACAAATTCGCAACGGTAGCAGTACGCTGGATGAGGTGGAATTACTCGAGCAGCATAACCGTCTGGCAGTCACAATGATCGGGCAGGCGATCCGGAGATCAGGAATCGATTTTTTAAAACACAAGAACGGAGTATAATTATGTGGGCTTCGATAGAACGGGCAGAATTTCCCGAATCTCTTGAAGCGGCTTACCGGTCTGCTCAATCCGGTACAAATGCAATTTTTGCCGGCGGGACCTATCTAATAGCTGAAAAAAATCCATCGATCACTACACTGGTTGATATAAATAAATTGCTTTTGAAAACGGTCGAAATCGAACAGGGATTAATCAGGATCGGAGCCGGTGTAACGCTTCAGCAGTTGGTGGAATATTTTCCAGTTGCCGACCAGAGCAAATTAGGTGTCTGTGCCCGTTGGTGCTGTTCCAGTAAAAATATCCGGAATGCCCGCACGGTCGGCGGTGAAATTAGTCGGGGACGACCCGATTCGGAAGTGCTGGTCATGCTGCAATCACTGAAAGCCGACCTGGAGGTGATTACTGATCGAATGGCAGTGGTCAGCCTTAGGGACTGGGATGGCAGCGGTATCATAAAAACAGTGCTGATTGATAAATCCCGGATCAGATCCACAGCCGTTCAGCGCTTTGCTCTCCTGCCTTCGGCGCACGCTTTTGTGATCACCGCCGCTATGCGGCATGGTGACTCGGTTTCGCTGGGGATCGGCGGTGATACCGATCGGATCAGTTGCCGGGCGATTTCCATCGCTGAGTTCACACCTGAATGGATTGATCGATTCAGCTGCACCGTCAGTGAGCATTTTCTTGATAATCACCTTGGATCGCGACATTATAAACAATCCGTTATCAGGACCGGTCTGGAACGGGTCAGGGAAGAATTATGAAAGTGAAATTCAAATTGAACGGTAAGGACACAGTCGCGGAATTCCGACCGGGATTGACCCTGCTGGAATATTTACGCGATAGCGGTTTAAAAAGCGTCAAATACGGTTGTGACAATGGTGAATGCGGAGCCTGTACCATATTGATCGATAATCAAGCCCAGAATGCCTGTCTGGTATTGCTCCACACGCTGGCAGGAAAAACAATTGAAACACTGGAGAGCCTCGGTTCCCACGACCGCTTGCATCCTCTGCAGGAAAAATTTATTGCCGCCGGTGCCATACAATGCGGCTACTGCACACCGGGAATGCTGATGGCACTGGAAGCCTTGAACCGGGAAAATTCAGCTCCCAGTGAGGAGCAAGTACGGGATACCCTGGCAGGTAATCTCTGCCGCTGTACCGGCTATGTCAAACCGGTGGAGGCCGCTTTATGAAAGTGATTGGGAAAATAACCGCCCGGGTCGACGGTCGCGCCCTTGCCACCGGTCAGCCGGTCTTCGCCGATGACATTCAGCCGGCGAATCTATTATATTGTAAAATACTTCACAGTCCGGTCGCCCACGCCCGAATAAAAAATATTGATACAACCCGTGCCGTGAACCGGGAAGGGGTGCGCCTTGTTTTGACCCATCGCGATTTTCCTCTCCATTATTATACTACCGCGGGACAGGGGTATCCGGAGCCGTCCCCGCGGGACATGCGTATCTTCGAATCCACCGTTCGTTATGTTGGCGACCGGGTGGCCCTGGTGGCGGCAGATACGCTGGAATCCACTTTGGCAGCCCTGGCTGACATTGTTGTTGAATACGAGCAGTTGCCGGCGATCTTCGATCCGCGAGAAGCACGCGCCAGTTCGACTTGCATCCATCCCGAAGAGGGGAAAATAGATATTCATGATGCCGCCCGGAATATAGCCTCGCATATTGAGGCTGAAGTTGGTGATGTGGACCGGGCCTTTAAATCAGCGGCGCACGTATTTGAAGGGGAATACAGCACACCTTATGTTCAGCAAGCCCATATCGAACCGCACATAACACTGACCTGGCTGGATGAAAACGGCCGACTGATGATCAGAACCGCTACCCAGGTACCGTTTCACGTCCGGCGGATTGTTGCGGAAGTACTGGATATTCCGTTGCGGAAAATCCGTGTGATTAAGCCCCGGGTTGGGGGTGCCTTCGGTGGCAAGCAGGAGATTCTGAATGAGGAACTATGCGGCGCTGTCACCCTGAGGACCGGCCGGCCGGCGCGTCTGGAATTCACCCGGGAAGAGGAATTTTACGCTGCTCGTGCCCGGCACCCACAGATATTGAATTTCAAGCTGGGCGTCAATCAGGATTATACAATTAATGCCATTGATTTGGATATCCTGGAAAATTCCGGAGCCTACGGACCCCATGCCCTGACCGTCATGACTGTTTCGGCCCAGAAAGCATTATCCCTGTACCGGGTACCTAATTTGCGGGTTAAGGGTGATGCCGTTTATACCAATCTGCCGATCACCGGAGCTTACCGCGGTTATGGAGCACCGCAGGGTTTCTTCGGACTGGAATCGATTATGGATGAGGTTGCTTGTGAGCTGGGCATTGATCCAGTGGAATTCCGCCATAAGAATTATGTGCAAGTGGGTGATGATTTACCAATCGCTAAAATTCTAGGTGAGGGCGGTGAGGGCTTTCCGGCTCTGGTTCATTCCACCGGGATGAAAGATTGTCTGGAGGAAGGTAAAAAATTGATTAACTGGGAAGAGTTAAGGCAGGTACCGAAGAACGGAAGATTATGCCGGGGTATCGGTGTGGCAATCGTTGGGCAGGGATCGGGAATTCCCGGGATTGATATGGGTGCCGTATTCATTAAAATGAACGAGGATGGCAGTTTCAATCTGCAGATGGGTGCCACCGATCTCGGTACCGGTTCCGACACTGCCCTGGCCCAGATCGCCGCGGAAGAGCTGGGTGTGCCAGTGGAAAAAATAATTGTGTATTCCTCCGATACCGACCTGACTCCTTTCGACACCGGGGCCTACGCGTCTAGTACGACCTACATTTCCGGTGGAGCGGTATACAAAGCAGCGGCCGAAGTCAAAAAACAGATCCTGGAGCTGGGGAAAAAACTACTGGGAGTGGAAGAGGCGAAGATTGAAGATCAGATGGTGGTGGCCCCGGATGGAACGAATATATCGTATACCGATATCTGCACCCGGACCTTTTATACCGAAGAGCAGACTCAGATCATGGCGACGGCCTCCCATCTGAGTTTTGATTCACCTTCACCGTACAATGCTACCTTTATCGATGTTACAGTGGATACGGAAACAGGATTGGTGACGGTGAACAAAGTTGCGTCGGTGACCGATATTGGGCAGGTGATCAACCCTCAGATGGCCGAGGGCCAGGTGGAAGGGGCCATTCCTCAGGCCCTTGGTATGGCCTTGTCAGAATATATGGTATTTGATAGTGCCGGGCGGCCGATCAATAGGGATTTCAATTCGTATCATATTTACACGGCGATTGACATGCCGGAAATTATTACCAGGTTCGTGCATACCGATGAGCCGACCGGTCCATTTGGCGCCAAGGCGGCGGCAGAAATTCCGATCAATGGTCCTGGACCGGCGGTGGTCAATGCGATTTATAATGCCTGTGGTGTCAGAATAAGGGAATTACCGGTTACACCAGAGAAGATTTTACGCGGGTTGGGGAAGATTTGATTTGTTAAGGATGCCATCCGCCAGCCGGCGGATGGCATCCTTTCGTTCGGTCATTTCGACAAATCCAAAAGATGAGGAGTAATCTACAATGGCCCTGCAGCGTGCCACCTTTGCTGAACCCCTATCCCAACTGACGCAGATTTCTCATCCCGTTCGTACTAAAAACCGTCACGGACACTTAAGTGTCCGTGACGGTTAGGATTAGGATCACAAGAAGAATATCACGTTACATTCACTTCGTACATGGTTTACCCGTGCCTGCACACCGAAGTGTGTTTCGGCACGCAGGCGTGGGGCTCCATTAAGATACATTAAGCAACACTTCAAGTTATTGTTGATTTGGCTTGAAAATTGCTTGATATCTATGATGATATACTATAGCTATAATCTGTAACTGTAAATATAGATGAAGATAACAGGTTAAAAGAAATTCTCTAAGTCACTTTGATTTTTCTGATTATTTTATTAAATAAACTTGGGAAAAAACGCTTCAGGTAAACCATAACTTGTTCTTTACCGGATATTATTACTTCTTCCTTTCCTGCTTCTAACGCTTTCAAAATACCCTGGGCGCATTTTTCCGGTGACATGCCCTTTGCGGTGGTTTTATCCAGCGTAGCGTGGGGGCTGCCGTCGCCGGTCAGGGCATTGCGGGATGCATGGGTCCGGACAAAGCCCGGCAGGATCACCGTGATGCGCACACCGTTATCCCATACTTCAGCCCGCAGGGCATCGGCAAAACCCATAATAGCGTGCTTGGAAGAAGCATAGATCGAACGCAGTGGAGTACCGAATTTACCGGTCAAGCTGCTGATAAATACTATCCGGCCGGTTTGACGTTCCAGCATTCTCGGTAGGACAGCCTGGGTCATCGCAATAGAACCAAAATAATTGGTCTCCATGATTTTCCGAATCACTGCCATCCTGGTATCTTTAACTAAAGAGCGCTGGGTGATGCCAGCATTATTTACTAGAATGTCAACCGGTCCCAATTTTTTTTCCACCAGTGATACTTTTGCCGCGATGGTATCAGTCTCAATCAAGTCAAGCGGTAGTATATAGTGCTGTTCCGGGTTGCTGCATTCTTGCCGAACCGTTTCTAATTCATTCGCTCGGCGGGCGGATAAAACGACCCTGGCACCGGCTTGGCTGAAGGCAATTGCCAACGCTTTGCCGATTCCCGAAGATGCTCCGGTTATCCATACGACTTGATCTTTGAATTCCAATTCAGTATCCTTCGCAATAATCGGCTAATTTTGCTGGAAATTAGTATTATTTCGGCTTTACAACCAATCAGTCATTCTTTTGCTGAACCATTGTGTTTTAAATTCAATCCCAAAATTATTAAGATACTCCTTTTCGATATCAAGCATTTTGTCATCCATGACGGCTCCGGTATCCGTACAACCGTTTTTTCAAAGGCTGCCCCTTGACCTGCTGGTGGTGTCATAACCCGGAAGACTAACGCCTGGAGATCGAAAAACTTAAAATCAACCGACGTATTCCGCGTAATTTGATGTCTGATCCAATCCTGGTTGGTGAGTGTCTCAGTGGTGCCATGTATATCGAAGATTTTCGCCGGCTGTTAGAATCAATAGGAATTAATGATTACCGGGTAGTTAGAGGACATCGGGTAGATATTTCTGACCCTGAGATCATAGCGAAAATTGGGATGATTGAATTTACTTCTCAAACAATCAGGGTTTTTAAAAACGATTTTGAAGATATTTGTGAAAATTATGGTCAGGTAGCCTATTACAAAGGAACAATTCAAGAAGCTCCCCATGAATTTGTCCTGGATGATCATCACGTATTTGAGACCGGATTGCCCGTACCGGTTTGTGGTAATACTGCCCGTATGCTGTCTGAATCTCGGTTTGGACGTCATTTCGATCTGGTCGGTGATTTTTCAACACACTACGGACCTTTTGATTGTGGAGCGGCATCTGGTAATCTTAGTTTTGCAGGAATAGAAAGTTGCTGTTAATTAGAAGAAAAGGAGCACAGTAATGATTGGAATTATTGGTGGAACCGGTATTTACCAGTTGGATGGATTGGAAATTAATTCCGAGCAGGATTTTGACACACCATTCGGGTCACCATCATCGGCCTTGAAAATTGGATTACTATGTGGCCGGGAAATTGCATTTTTGCCTCGACATGGCGATCACCATCAATTTTTACCATCCGAAGTGAATTATCGAGCCAATATTTATGCTATGAAACTGGTTGGTGTAACTGAAATTATTGGCATTTCGGCTGCCGGCAGCCTTCGGAAAGAAATCCAACCGGGCGAATTTTCGGTTCCCGATCAGTATTTCGACTGGACTAAAGGTAATCGTAAAGCAACCTTTTTTGGGAATGGTTTGATCGCTCATGTGTCCATGGCCCGTCCTGCCTGTACCCGATTGACCGCAGCGATTGTACAAGCCGGTGCAACCAACGGCGAAACCATCCACACAGGTAAAGTGTATGCGGCAGTTGAGGGACCACGACTGGGCAGTCAGGCTGAGAGCCATTTTTTAAGAGGAGCCGGTTGTGATTTGGTAGGCATGACCAATGTACCGGAAGCATTTCTGGCCCGGGAAGCACAGATCTGTTATGCCACAATTGCCATTGCAACTGATTATGATTGTTGGTTGAACGATCCGGATCAGCATGTAACTGTTGCGATGGTCATCGAACGGTACGGCGCCAGTTTAGACCGGGTTCAAAATCTATTAACAACTATTCTTGCTGACAACTTACCAGCGGTTGAGCATCACTGCCGAACAAGTTTGGATGAAGCGCTATTGACACCGGAAGATGGTCTGAAAGCCGGGAATAGAAAGCTGTTAGAAGTGCTCAAGCGCTAGTGCAACGAAAACCCCCGGTTATTTCAATTATCGTACCCATCAGACCCGGGGAAGATGAGCTGGAACATTTACTCGCTGATCTCAAGCCGGTTTACCGTCGCAAAATATTATGTTTTTGGATGAATTGACCGATGTGGATACTTGGTCTGATTTACAAAAATTACATTCCGATTTATTGCACTCTGAAATTACTTGCCACAAGAATTTACTTAACTGGTTAAACGGCACTTTTTCTGACTATCCGGCGTTTACTGGAGTTCAACAATGAGAATCATACTATATGAGCCCCAGGGCAGCCTTGGACCCTTTTTTTCGAGGCAAGCCTCGGGGAATTAAACCATGTCTTCTTGTCCGGTGTAGTCCTGATATCTATCGGGACGAAAGTGGATTAAAACTCTGCTTAAATGATATTTATTAGGGAAAATGGAAGGGGATTGGGCAATCTAACGGCAAAAATCATCGGCGTAATCAATTATCAATGTACAATTACGAATTACAAATGCCCAATTCGTAATTCTTCATTCTATTCTATCCGGTGCAGTGAATGTTAGGTTGAGATAACTAATTAATAGTAGTGCCTTTATTTTTAATGAACACTCATTGAAAAGAAGCGTTAATACGAATGATATCTTATGGTTTAATCCGACAAAAAGCTGGGAATATGGCGCGAGTACATTGTTAGCACGTTTAAGAATTGCAAAGCGAGCAGTCATCGGAGTTTCCGGAACGT
>DAOWAH010000328.1 GCA_030634675.1 Fidelibacterota bacterium | reverse complement strand
GTAGCGGCGTAAATGACCAGGCCCGTATAAAAGTAGATAAATTTCTGAATGAAGTATTAAATACGAAAAAATTCCCGCTTACCGTATTAGACCGGCCGATCGAATCGGAAACAGCTAAAATTATGGAGAACAGCTACCGGGCTACCATTCTGGCCTTCCTGGATGAATGGAGTCTGTACTCGGAGCGTAATGGGGTGGATATCATGAAGGTGATTAAGGCCATCAAAGTGCGTCCAACCCACAGCAATATGATCTTCCCCGGACCCGGGATCGGGGGCTACTGCCTCCCAAAGGATGGCGGATTGGGGGTCTGGGCTTACAAACATATCCTGGGTTTTGAGGATGATATTTTCAAGCTGACGCCGCTGGCAATCGATATTAACGATACCCGCTCACTGCACGCCGCCGAACTGGTTCGTGATGCCCTGCGAAATATGAATAAACCGGTAGCTGCTGCTCAGGTTTTAGTGTTAGGTGCATCCTACCGGGAAGATGTGGGCGACACGCGCTACTCTGGTTCGGAAGTCCTGATTCGTAAGCTGACCGAGATGGGGGCTGAAATCCGGGTCCACGATCCTTACGTTGAGCACTGGTGGGAGTTTGAAAATCAGGATGACCACCCGGAAAGTAGCAAGAGTCATTTCTTCCGCAATCAGGAAAAACTGACTGAACTACGCATCCAGAAAGATTTACCGGCCAGCTTTAATCAGGCTGACGCGGTGGTCCTGGCCGTCCGCCACGAGGATTACTTAGCCCTGGAACCTGATGAAGTAGTTAAAGCGGTTGGCCAGCAATTCGCGGTCATCGATTGTTTCGGTATCCTGGATGATGCGGCTATCAAGCGCTATCTTGAGCTGGGCTGTGAGGTTAAGGGTCTGGGCCGGGGACACATCAAACGGATTAAAGAATCGCTGAAATAATAATCCAAGAAGTCTATCAGACTAGGTCCATTACAGATTTCGATACCATCATTTTCCGGGAAGCGCCAGTTGATTATTCAAATGACCCTCCAGAAAGGCAAATCTGTTCTCCCGGTAAAAAGCCCGTTCATCTTCCGGAAGTACAGAACCCAGCTTAACTTTGAAGTCCTGGGTTTTAAATGTGCTGATTACTTTCAGGAGTCGAACAAGAATTTCAGTTGACGCTCTTAGGCTGATACCACGGCGCAGTAAAAACTCGATATCATAGGCATCACGGATTTCCTTACGATCCAGTAAAGCTTCAATTTTAAATATCATCATCTGGTTGAGTGGAATTGTGTTAACCGGTACCTGCTGGATTGAGTTCGGTGACCAGGCAATCGAAAGCTGAAGATTATCAATTATTCTTTCTTTATTGATTTCTATTTTAAGGCGGCGGGGATATTGCGGGGCTGCAATTTCCAGCAGGACAGTACGGAATTTGTTCTGGGAGTCTTTAATCAAATAATGCTCTGCCATTAACCGGGTTAGTTTTTCATACAGCATATTACTCTTTTCCGGATTCCGTAGATAAAAATCCAGATCAGTGGAATAACGTTTTAGTTCGTGGCACAAACGCAGCATGGTGCCACCGCCGAAGATTAATTGTTCCAGCAGACGGGCGCTCTGCAGTCGCGCTAGGACTTCCAGCTCAAATTGTTCATGGGCTTTAAAAATTTCCATTTGAACTCCACCACTTACGGGTATACTCAGGGTAGTTGGCTAGAATCTCATTTAAACGTTCCTGGTTAATTCGCTCCCAAGCCAAAGCGCTGAAATCAAGACTGTAACGGCCCAGCGACATCAAGTAAACTCCGTCAGCCAGTGCTTTCTCGGCCTCAGCAATAAAAACACCTTTTTCCCGTGTAAATCCAAAGTAAAGCCTGGAACTGAGTAAAAAATAATGGAACTCAGTACTCTGGACGGTTTTGCGATAACTGCGTTTTTGCGCAATTGATTCAATGAAACCCTGCTGGATCTGAGTTGTAAGATCGTACCAGGAAAGAGCCGACAGCAGAGATATATAGGAAGGAACCTGAATCTGGTTGGCAATCCGATACTGGAACTGGATATCAGCCTTAATCCAATCATTGGTTAGAATATATAAATTATTCTTTAAGCGCAGATAATTGCCAGATTGAACCTGGCGACTGGCGTTGACCCGTGCTGATGCAGGCTTTATTCCCAGCGCGCTAGCAATGTCATTTACAGTAAATATATCACCAACAGGATTACGATAGCTATTTCCCATACATCAAATATATATAATTAACAATATTGTTAACAATATATATTTCACCAATATTAACAAAAATCTTTTTTTCTACTAACTTCTTATTGTCTCAGAATTTTATCTCTTGAATAGAAATACGTTCATGCTTACACCATATAGTATTATATGGTTGCCATTTGCTACCAATAGTAGTAATTTACAACAATTCTAACAGGAGTTATTGTGAGTAGCATAGCCATTAAACTAAATCAAGACATTGTTCAAAGTGCCCGAAAAGTTGGCCTTATTGAACATCGATCTGCCCCAAAACAATTAGAATACTGGGCACGCAT
>DAOWAH010000365.1 GCA_030634675.1 Fidelibacterota bacterium | reverse complement strand
TACCTTGAGAAGAAAATCCTGGCTCATGATCCCTTCCAGAGCCTGGATACTACTGGTGTCGGTCAATTGATTGAAATTGCCGTGGAAAAGGGCCGCAAGGTACGCAATGATCTGAAAATCGGTATCTGTGGCGAGCATGGTGGCGATCCGCCCAGTATCGATTTCTGCCATAAGAATGGTTTGAACTACGTCAGTTGCTCGCCATTCCGGGTACCGATTGCCCGCCTGGCTGCCGCCCATTCGACACTGAAAAATAAATAATAGTTGTTATTTAATCGCTTACAACCAGGCAATGGTTGTAAGCGATCATTATTTACTTGCAAACTTGTTGCCGATGACCAATAAAAACTTGTGATCGAGAGATATTAATTGGCAGTAAAAAGTGGATTGTAGTAGGTGCTGATTTTCATTAATTTTATATGACCAGTGGAGCAACCGTTATTTCGGTGCAAACAACTATAGAATTAGTTCTGTTTTGCAATTCTTTTTGCTGTTTATAGATTGTGGCAACTTTAATTTTTATTTACAATTTTTTATGATAAAGAGGAGTTTGAAATGACATCCTTGGACACCGTACTTTATCCGGGCGCGAAATCGCGCCATGGGAAAACCAGTGAAGCTTACCGAGTTGCTCGTAAAGCAATCCGTGACGAATGGATCAGCGGTCTGACCGGTGCTGTTCTGGCGGCTTTTATCTGGTTTCATCTTTTGTTTGAAAGCTCAATATTATTTGGTCGGACAGTCTATGATAAACTGGCTCTCCTGCTGGAGCACCCGCTGCCAATAGCCCATCTTACACTGATCGTGATATCGATTGTATTCTTTGTTCATTTTGTTTGGGCCAGCCGTAAGATTCCTGGAAAACTACAAGAGCGTAAGCAAATGCTGGAACTGGGCGTGAGTTTGAAAAAGGCCAAAAAGCGCTGGCAGCAGGAGCCCAAATCAGATATTCGTCTACGTAAGCATTTTGAAACATCTTTGTGGATCTGGCAAGTAAGAACCGGCATGATTGTGCTGGCAGCCGGTGCATTTCATTTAATTCTGATCACCTGGAATATTTTCACAGATATGGGCATAGCCGGACAAAAACCGGGTATTTCCGCTGAAATTGCCATCGCCCGGGTGGAAAGCGGTCTCTGGCTTTTATACGCCATTCTGATGTTGGCAGTCGTTATTCATATGGCTATCGGTGTTTACCGTCTGTTAGTGAAATGGCTGGCGGATACCTGGCTTGTACGTAGATATGCACGAATCCTATTCTACTTTTTGTTATGGTTTTTTATAATTGTAGGTACCGCTACAACCATTGGTTTGGCCGGTCCCTGGGAAGGGGTGCTGTCATGAGAGTTTTTACCAGCGATGTATTGATAATCGGCGCCGGTCTGGCCGGAGAGCGCACGGCAATTGCCTGTGCGAAAGAAGGTCTGGATGTAATGATTTTGTCTCTGGTTCCACCGCGGCGCAGCCATTCTTCTGCCGCCCAGGGAGGAATGCAGGCATCCTTGGCTAATTCGGTTATGGGGAAAGGCGACAATCCCACTGTTCACTGGCTGGATACTGTCAAAGGCTCCGACTGGGGCTGCGATCAGGAAGTAGCCCGCATTTTTGCTGATAATGCGCCGATTGCAATGCGCGAGATGGCCCATTTTGGCGTTCCCTGGAATCGTGTAAAAAGTGGCCAGCAGCAAGTTTTCATCAAGGGCAAGAAAGCAACCATTGAAGAGGATCCTGCCAGCGATGGCTTGATTACCGCCCGTGCCTTTGGTGGTACTGCTAAATGGCGTACTTGTTATACGGCAGATGGGACGGGACACACCGTTCTTTACACAATGGACAATATGGTCTTGCAATTGGGTATCTCTGTTCAGGACCGGATGGAAGTAATTCGCCTGATTCACCGTGATGACCGTTGTATTGGTGCAATTATACGTTCCTTACGTAGTGGAGAAATCCTGGCCTACATGGCTAAGGCTACGGTGATCGCAACCGGTGGCTACGGCCGGATTTATGGTGAATCCACCAACGCCGTTATTAATGAAGGCAGCGGTTCATGGCTGGCCTTGCAAACCGGCATCGTTCCGTTGGGTAATATGGAAGCGGTTCAAGTCCACCCCACAGGAATCGTTCCTACCGATATTCTCGTGACTGAAGGTTGTCGCGGTGATGGTGGGTTGTTGCTGGATGTGGATGAATACCGATTCATGCCT
>DAOWAH010000373.1 GCA_030634675.1 Fidelibacterota bacterium | reverse complement strand
GGTGAAAGCTGGATCCAGTTCGGAGTGCCTGTTCCGTTTGCATTCTCCAGCACCCAGAGATCGTCAAGCACACCTTCACAATATCCCACGTTGCTATCGCCGCCGTAGACGATCATACGCTTTGTAGTCGGGTCGTAAACGGCACTGTGACCCCATACCTTAGTCGGAGGACCACCAGTCGGAGAAAGTTGCGTCCAGGCTGGTATTGTGGCATCCAGCCCATTGGCATTCTGAAGCACCCAAACATCATTGAAAATGGGCTCAGTACCACAACAAACACCGGTTCTTCCGTCGTAAACGATCATTTGATTTGTATTTGGATCGTAGACTGAAGTATGATTATTTCGAGCCGCTATCGGTCCGCCTGTGGGAGAGAACTCTATCCAGCTTTGTGCCTGTGTGAAAACACATAAAATAATGAGAGAAAGGATAATGGTATTACTCCGCATTGATCACTCCCGCTCCGTTTCCACTAAACCTTGCGAAGGTTCTAAACCTTCGCAAGGTTTTAGCTGTAGCTGTATCAATAGCCGAACCTTTGTAAGGCTTAGTTTTAAGAACAATAAATTTATCAGCCATTAAATACGCCCTTGAATTCATTTCTGGTTTCAGAATTAAGATAATAATTTTCAAAAAATTCTCGGTACCCGGCCGGTGAGCCAAAACGGGCGTTAAAGAAATCCGGGTCGAACAGCCTGCCCTTACGTATTCCTGTGCATTCACGGTAATTGGAATACTCCCAATTTTCCGGGGAATCAGCTAAACACGAATCCATAGGATTGCCATGGATATAACAGATCAGGTGCAGCAGATATTCATCATCGGTAATATTCCGGTGCTTTGCACGACCCTCAAACAGCGTCCCGGAACGCTGTTGTTGCCGGTTAATCGCCTGGGTATAACCGTTGAACAAATCCCTGATCCAATTAGAAAGGGGTCGTTCAGTCAACTGACGTACTAATAAATGATAATGATTAGGCATCAGGCAGTAAGCAATTACACCCGCGCCATATTCTGTAGCCGTAGCTTTCATCCTGCGTAATAAATACAAGTAATTATCTTTCACAAAAAAGATCGGCTCACGATTGCAGCCGCGATTGAAGATGTGATAATAATTATCTTTTATGTATGTCATGTTTTTTTGACTAACCTTGCGAAGGTTCGAAACCTTCGCAAGGTTTTGGGTTGCTGGGTGTTGGTTCGAAACCTTCGCAAGGTTGCGGGTTGTTAGTTTCTCCCGATAAATCAGGATGCAAGGTTTTAATCTCACTCCGCATGGATCACCCCCGATCCGTAACCTTCAATAATAATCGGGTTGTCATCCGGATCCAGCAATTCACAATTAGCAGTATAATGTATTAAGGATACACCGCTGGCAGTAGTAGTAAAAACGAGGCTGGCGAGACTACCAGTCCCGCTAACGTTTGTTGAATCATTGCCCAAATAGGAAGTGTTGATCTCAATCATGCCGGTTGTTGGGTCATCCTCAATAAAGAATATCGTCTCTTCAGCGCCCTGAAAGAAATCGCCTTCACCCATTGATAATAATGATAGCTTATCCTTATCGTAATTCAGTTCGATATAGGCCCCACTCAGATTTGCTACGCCCTTGGCAAAGACTTCCAGTGTAACGCTGAAGCCCAGATTTACCGTCACCGAATCCGGGAAAATGATCAGTGCCGGGGTAGCAATCGTCGGAATATCCGGATCAATTGGGTTATCATAATCTTCTTCAGGGATTTCCGGGCAGGCGATCAATATTAAGATCAAGCCCAGTAATACTATTCTAATCCAATGCAATTGACCACCTCAATTGTGTTTGATTGATTGAAGGATTATAAACCACCTGGAGATTATCTAATCGATGATATGAGACATCTTGCTTTGGCCCGGAGATATAAGCGTCGATAGCATTCAGCAGCCACAGACCACCCAGGATACCAGAATACATCAACATTTCATCCTGAGCCTGTTCCATCAAGTCATGACTTTCTTCTGCCTGTGCCCGGTACAGCACTGCCAGATCCACATCGTTGGTAGTGTCATATAAATTATCATAGTTGGTAAAATCACTGTTGGCGGTGTTATAGGCATCATAACTCATATAGGCCAAACCTGCTAAAGCCGCATCAGC
>DAOWAH010000330.1 GCA_030634675.1 Fidelibacterota bacterium | reverse complement strand
CTGGGCTACCGGACGGTGGAATCAATCATCGTGCATCATGCCGACTTTGTCAGTTTTGAACCTTTCAAAGCCTGACTAACCACGGATTACACGAATTGAACAAATTAATTTATAAAGAATTATCATTTGAGATTGTTGGGTGTGCTATGGAGGTTCATAGGGTTTTAGGTGCAGGATTTCTTGAATCCGTTTATGAAGAAGCATTGAAAGTTGAATTTCGGAAAAACAACATTTCATTTGAATCTCAAAAACCGTTCCCTGTTATCTATATTAATGTATCAGTAAAAGATTTTGTATGTGATCTGGTAGTGGATGAGAAGATTATTGTTGAGCTTAAAGCTATTAAAAAAATAGGTGATATCGAAAGAGCGCAGGTTTTAAACTATCTCAAAGTAACCGGTTATAAACTTGGGTTACTTATCAATTTTGGTCAAACTTCGCTTGAATTTGAACGCCTAGTAAACTGAAATCAATAAATTATTAATTAGAATAATTAGTGAAATTAGTGGTTAACAAATGAAACAGAACTTAGTAGAAAAACTTGCCCAAAAATACGCCGTCGATTTAGCTGAAGGTACTCAAGTACATGCCGGGGATTACCTGTCAATCCAGCCCGCCCATATTCTAACCCATGATAATACCGGCGCGGTGATGAATAAATTTCGGGCGATTGGCGCCAGCAAGATATCCGATCCGCGTCAACCCATGTTTGCCCTGGATCATAATGTTCAGGATAAAAGTGAAGCTAATCTTAAAAAGTATGCCGGTATCGAAGCATTCGCCAAAGAGATGGGTGTCGATTTTTATCCCGCTGGTCGTGGTATCGGTCATCAGTTGATGTTGGAGGAGGGCTATGCTTTTCCCGGTACAATGGCCGTAGCTTCCGACAGCCATGCCAATATGTACGGTGGCTTGGGCTGTCTTGGTACCCCGATCGTACGAACCGATGCAGCCGCAATCTGGGCCACGGGTCGTACCTGGTGGCAGGTGCCGCCGGTGGCGAAAGTAAATCTGATTGGCAAACTGCCGGCTGGTGTCACCGGTAAAGATTTAATCATCACCCTCTGTGGTGTTTTTAATCATGATGAAGTTTTGAATCATGCCATCGAATTTGCCGGCGCAGGTGTTGCCAGTATCAAAATTGATGAGCGTCTGGCAATTGCCAACATGACTACCGAATGGGGTGCCTTAGTTGGATTGTTTCCCATTGATGAAATCACCATTAAATGGCTTTATGATCGGGCAGCGACAATTGAAAAACGCGGGCTGGAAGGCGTGCCCTCCGATGTTGATGGCAACGGTATTCATCCCCGTTTGAGTCAAGCTCGTATCGCTGCACTGGAAGCCAACATTCACGCAGCCGATTCGGATGCTTATTACGCCAAAGAATTGACAATTGATTTGTCTTCTGTCAGTCCGCATATTTCCGGTCCTCACAATGTCAAAACAATGACCTCCGTGACGGATATGGAAAAGCGCAATTTGAAAATCCACAAGGCTTATCTGGTATCCTGTGTGAACAGTCGCGTGGATGATCTGGCGGAGGCTGCCGCTGTTGTAAAGGGAAAAAAAGTTGCTGACGGAGTGGAATTTTATATCGCAGCTGCCTCCCGGGAAGTACAGGAAGAAAGCGTGCGGCGTGGTGACTGGCAGACTCTTTTAGAAGCCGGAGCCATCGCAATTCCACCGGGCTGCGGTCCCTGCATTGGCTTGGGTGTCGGATTGCTGCAGGATGGTGAAGTTGGTATATCCGCCACTAATCGCAATTTCAAAGGTCGAATGGGTTCAAAAGAAGCGGAAGCTTATTTAGCATCGCCAGCGGTGGTTGCTGCCAGCGCCCTGGCTGGCAAAATGGCTGGACCTGCCCCATTTAACGAAACAGCAGTAAAAACCAGTATTACGGTTGCACCGGTTCCTAAGCGAGAAGCGGTCAAAGCCAGACTGCTGGATGGCTTTCCGGCCAAATTGTCGGGTACGGCAATTTTCTGCCATCAGGATAATCTTAATACCGATGGTATCTATCCCGGTAAGTATACCTACATCGATGATTTCACGCCCGAGCAACAGGCTGAAGTTGTTATGGAAAATTACGACACTGAGTTTGGTAAAATAGTGCAGAGCGGTGATATTCTAGTCGGTGGTTACAACTTTGGTAGTGGTAGCTCCCGGGAACAGGCCGCCACGGCGCTGAAATACCGTGGTATTCAATTGGTACTGGCCGGATCATTCAGCCAGACCTACAAGCGCAACGCCATCAATAATGGCTACCTGATACTGGAAGTTCCAGAATTGCTGGAGGACCTAAAAGTGAAATACGGCACTGAAAAATTGACGGTGCGAACCGATCTCAAAATCGAAATTGATTTTCAATCTGCCCAACTTACCTGTGCTGGAAAAACCTATTCGATTGGTGCGGTCGGTGCAGCCGCTCAGGAATTGATCTTGACAGAAGGATTGGAAAACTGGGTGAAAGAAAAGATTAAATGAACCACTGATTTCACGGATTACACAGAAAAAATTG
>DAOWAH010000102.1 GCA_030634675.1 Fidelibacterota bacterium | reverse complement strand
CAGGATTTAACCTGTCGCCGATCAGTGCAGTAGAATTAAAAACAAAATATCATAACGATGCGATTGCAGTAACGTTTCCGGACTCACTGGTCGCCGATCAAACTTATATACTTACCGTAGGCCGGCAATTGAAAGATGAACATGGTGTTGAACTGGCCGAACCGGTTCATTTGGCTTATAGTACCGGTGATAAAATCGAACAGGGTATTATTAGAGGTAATGTTTATTTCAACGATGGTCCGACCGTGGTTCATCTATGGGACCTGTCACTAATAACTGATACCGATTCAATCTTTGCCCGGATGCCCCACTTTGTCACCGATGTTACGGATGACGGTCATTTTACCTTCCAGTTTTTACGGCCGGCTAAATATCAAATTGTGGCAATTGACAGGTCCGGTGCCGGTTTCGGGTTGAATACAATTCGTACGGCATACGGAGTTTACCGGGAAAATCTGGTTGATCTGGTATACGACAGTCTGATAACGGGGGTTAATTTGCCGATGTGGAAGGAACCTCAGCCATTACGACTACTGCGCGGGGAGTGGGCCGGTCAGAATTGGGGCCGATTATTTTATAATAATTTCCTCCGACAGTCGCCGCAGCAGGTTACTGCGGTTTATGACGATAGCGCGCGAACAATAATAGCCCTGGAAGGTTTTCTTGATCCTTTGGACAGCAGTACCGTAATTATAATTAGTAATGATTTAATCGCTGTCGCTAAAATAAAATTATATTCCCGCGGATTGATAGATATTTTTGATCAAACCTTGGATACGGCTTCTATCGCAGTTCGTGTACCGGCACAGCCGGATACCACTTCCTTGAGTCTGGTAGAACCAGGAGCTTCCATTACCATAAAACCGGATGACCTTTCTGTTTATTTAGTGCTGAATAAGCCGGTTACCAGATGGCCCGGGCAAAAAGCGGTAACACTGGTGCGTGACGATAGTATCCAGGTCGAATTGGCTATTGATTCAATAAGTGCTATTCAGGTCGGTCTGAGACCACAAGAAGGTTGGCTTCCACAAACGGAATACAATTTAATATTGGCTGGAGACAGTCTTATTGCTCTAGATGGAAGTATGCCGGAGGATTCTTTGATATTGGTAAAAATTAAAGTAGCTAAACCGACGGGACTTGGTGGCATCACAGGGACCGTCAGTAGTGTAAAAATGCCCGCTGTCATCAAACTCAGTACACTGGAAAAGTCATCCCGAAACCATTTATCAGATGTAAATTCAGACTCGTCTTTTCGCTTCGACAATATTCCTGAAGGCTATTACCATTTAATGGTTTTTCAGGATGGGAATCAGAATCGGCGCTTCGATTTTGGTACTGCCTTCCCATTTACCAGCAGTGAATGGTTTTATCTTTATCCTGATACGGTCGAAGTGCGAGCCAATTGGATTATTGAATTACCAGCAATCCATTCCAAGGAGGTGCAATAAGCATGTATTGTGTTATTATGGCCGGAGGAAGAGGAACGCGGTTTTGGCCGTATAGTCGTACATTACGACCTAAGCAATTAATGAATATTATCGGTGGTACATCGATGTTACAAATGACGGTTGATCGTCTGCGTAAGATACCGTCTGTGAAGGATATTTATGTCATTACCGGAGAGAATTTAGCCGCTGCGATCCGGGCAGAGATCAAACATGTCAAACCGGAAAATGTCCTGGTGGAACCCAGTGGCAAGAATACTGCTCCCTGCATCGGTCTGGCAGCCCTGCATATTTGTTTGAAGCATAAGGATTGTATAATGGGGGTGTTTCCATCGGATCACCTCGTGGTAGGGCACCGCAAATTTGAAAAAGCACTTACAACTGCTTCCCATCTGGCCCGTAAAAGGCATTCCCTGATCACAATCGGGATATCGCCGACCTTTCCGGCTACCGGATATGGATATATCCAGTTTGATCAGGATAGCGACGAAGATCATCTGGACGGTTATCGTGTGAAAACTTTTGCTGAAAAACCACCGGCCGACTTGGCGCGCAAGTTTCTTAAAAGCGGAGATTTTCTATGGAATAGTGGCATGTTCGTGTGGGAAACCAAAACCCTTACGAATGAATTACAACAGCATATGCCGGATCTATATCATAATTTAGATTTGATCGGGACGCGCTTGCAAAAAGATCATAAAGCAGAAATAGCTGATATCTGGAACGATATTAAGGCCGATTCTATCGATTACGGTTTGATGGAAAAATCGCGCAATATCTACGTTATTAAGGCCAAGTATGAATGGAGTGATGTGGGCTCCTGGAATGCTGTTTATGATTTGGCACCTAAAAATGATGATCGGAATGTAATTCGCGGGGATGGTTTAATATTAGACGGCCGGGATAATTTCATCCAGTCCGCTGGAAGGTTTACGGCGATTATCGGCGTTGATAATCTGGTAGTAATTAATACTGACGATGCTACGTTGGTAGTTCCCAAAGATAAGGTGGAATCGATAAAAGATTTGGTAGAGACACTTAAGACGAAAAAAAGGGACGAATTACTCTAATGGTACGCTGGAATGAAACCGGAACAGCTTTTTCAGCAGTTTGAGACGCTATCCGAACGTCTGGGAATCAGATTGGTTGAAGATAAAGGAAATTTTATTGGCGGTGGTTGTCTGATTGATAAAAAACTGTGCATTGTGGTGAACAAGCATAGGCCAATCGAACAACAATTAAGAATACTGGCGTCAGTCTTTAACGAATTAGATTTAACCTCGGTATATCTGATGCCTGCCCTGCGGGAATATATTGAAAAAGTCAATCTGTCTCTGTTGAATACACAAGATGCGAAAAAGCGTTGATTCACAGATGTACTAAGATTACTATCCGGGTCGATTTATATCAAAAAACAAAGCTTAAGAATATTTTGAATAGCAAAAATCAAATTAGTCAAAAAGGATAATTTTATGATCGAATATCAATCAGTCGATATACGCAATTTTGCCATAGTTGGGCATGGCGCCAGTGGAAAAACCATGCTTAGTGAATCCATGCTGGCCAGTAGTGGTGTGATTAACCGGCTGGGGTCAATTGTAAATGGCAGTACCACCTCGGATTATAACGACGATGAACAGGAACGACAAATATCAATCCACGCTACTATGTTAAGCACGGCATGGGAGGGAAAGAAGTTTAATTTCATCGACACTCCTGGTTATGCCGATTTTACCGGTGAAACCCTGTCTGCTCTAAGTGCGGTTGACTTCGCACTAGTGGTAATACATGCCAATCAGGGTGTGGAAGTAGGAACAGAACAGGTCTGGAATTATACTACCAAGTTTGGAATCCACAAAATGCTGATAGTAAATGCCTTGGATAAAGAGCACACCGATTTTGATGGAATCGTAGCCAAAGCTAAGGACCGCTTCGGCAACAATGTTTTTGCCATGCAAATTCCAATGAACGCCGGACCGGCTTTTAACCAGATTCTGGACGTATTACGTAAGAAAGTCATGACATTTAAAACTGATGGCAGTGGGAAATATGATGAATCCGATCCTCAAGGTGAGTGGGTTGAAAAAGCAGACGAAATGCACGAAGCATTGATTGAATATGTGGCTGAATCGGATGACAGTCTGCTGGAAAAATTCTTTGATGAGGGGGGACTTAGCGAAGAAGAAATGCGCGAAGGCATTCATACCGCATTGCAAACCGGTGTTTTTATTCCGTTATTCTGTACTGCCGCTGGTAATAACATTGGGGTCAGTCGTTTGATGGACTTTATTGCCAAATATGGATCTTCTCCGGTCGATCGAGCGACTATTAGCGCCAAAGATACAAATGCGGGAAAAGAGGTTGAAATCAAACTTGATGGCCCGAATGTAGTATTACAGATCTTCAAAACCGTGAGTGAAGCTCACGTAGGGGAATTATCATTCTTCCGTACCTATAGTGGTGTTTTAAAAACTGGCGCCGATTTATATAATTCAGTGCAAGGTGGCTCTGAGCGCTTTGGTCAGTTTTTTGTAATGAATGGTAAGAATCGTACCACCATCAATTCACTTCATGCTGGCGATATCGGAGCGGTCGTAAAACTAAAAAATACTCATACAGGAGATACACTGTGTGGATTAAAACAGGCAATAGTCATCCCACCGGTGGATTACCCTAAACCAAATATTCACACAGCTATCCGCTCAAAAGCCAAAGGGGATGAGGAAAAAATTGCCGTTGGTTTAGCAACCCTGCACGAAGAAGATCCCACCTTTGTGTACCGAGTTGACCCGGAAGTGAAACAAACCATCATATCCGGTCAGGGTGAATTGCATTTGACGGTGATTGCCAATCGGCTCCAGAACCGGTTTAATGTTGAAATAGTAACCATGGAACCGAAAATACCTTATCGTGAAACGATTAAGGGTAAAGGTTCATCCAGATACCGTCATAAAAAACAATCCGGTGGCGCCGGTCAATTTGCCGAGGTCTGGATGCGAATCGAACCAAAAAAACGTGGTGAAGGAATTGAATTTGATGATTCGTTAGTTGGTCAGAATGTTGATCGTGTTTTCGTTCCATCAGTGGAAAAGGGGGTCAAAGCAGCCGAACAGGAGGGTATCATCGCTGGCTATCTGGTCGTTGATTTGAAAGTTGACTTCTATGATGGGAAACAACATCCGGTTGACTCGAAAGATATAGCTTTTCAGATTGCGGGAAAGCATGCTTTCCGGGAAGCCTTTATGAGTGCCAAACCCTGTCTTCTTGAACCAATTTTGACAATTGAAGTCAAGGTTCCGGATGAATTTATGGGTGATGTAATGGGTGACATTTCCGGTCGCCGCGGTAAAATTCTGGGTATGGATTCCGATGGCGGGTTTCAGATAATAAAAGCTTTGGTGCCACAAGCGGAATTGTACCATTACTCCACTACTATCCGGTCGCTGACCGGTGGCCGGGGTATCCACAGTGAAGAATTCGACCATTATGAGGAGCTGCCCAAAGACCTGGAGAAAAAAGTAATCGCCGCATCAAAGAAAGAAGACGAAGAATAGTAGTTATGGATAATGGATAATGGATGATGGATAAGAGGACACAGGAACTGTTAGACCGGACATTTTTATTTAGTTGCAGCATGATAAAGTTTTTGTACCCTCTCTCAAAAGACCAGCTTCCATCTCATCTCGTGTCACAATTAGTCCGCTCAGCTACTGCAATAGGCGCCAATTACGAAGAAGCCCAAGCAGCTGAGTCGAAACGGGATTTCGCTCATAAGATTGCAATTGTTTGTAAAGAATGTCGAGAAACTCACTACTGGTTACGAATTTTTGTTGAATTTGTTGATGCTGACCGGAAAGTCGGACTAACTGAATTCATTAAGGAAGTAACGGAGTTCAAGAAAATATTTACTTCTATTAGACTGAGCTCCCAATCAAAGTAGAGAATGAAAATAAGACCAAAAACCCAACAACTTTCACAACCCTCCGCCATGAACCATCAACCATGAACCATCAACCATAATAATGGATAGACTCTGGGCTCCCTGGCGTATGGAATACATCCGGGCGCCAAAAGAAGAGGGTTGTATCTTTTGCGATAAGCCCGGACAGTCCGCAGATCGCGAAAATTTGATTTTATTCAGGGAGCAGCATTCGTTTGTAATAATGAATCTATATCCCTACAATAATGGGCATTTAATGGTTGTGCCTTACCAGCATTGTGATAATACGTATAAACTGAATGAAACTACTTTCAAGGAAATAATGTACCTGACGAATAAAGCGATGGGTATTATTGAACAGACCATGGATTCCCAAGGCTTCAATTTCGGCGCCAATATCGGTGAAGCCGCCGGAGCGGGCATTACCGAACATATTCATTTCCATATCGTCCCTCGCTGGCTGGGCGATACCAACGTTATGCCGGTTATCGGTCAAACTAAAGTTATGGTTCAAGGTCTCCACGAAACCTACGATTTATTGAAACCGGAATTTGATAAACTGTAATAAAAGCAGTTGGATTGCGGTTGTAGATTGAGACAAAATTTTGTAATCTTCGACTTCTTATAAATCAGGTGATCACACTATGCTGACAATCCAACATACCTGGCTACCCTACCTATACCTCTATCTAGTGGGGGGCGCCTTTTTCCTTTTGGGCATGATTATTATCCGGAAGAGCGGGGCGATTAATCTTAAGCTAAAGAAACATCGCTTCTGGAACCGAGTGCTGATATTCGGTTTTTTCTGGTTTGTAGTGATGCATGCAATTTTGACTCACGCAGCTTTAAATTGGTAAGCCATGGATACATTTCATAATATCGGAACTTCCACAGACTGGATTGTCATGGTCCTGTATTTTGTCGGGATCATGTTATTCGGTAGTTATTTCGGACGTTATACCCGTAATACGTCCGATTTCTTTTT
>DAOWAH010000425.1 GCA_030634675.1 Fidelibacterota bacterium | reverse complement strand
TGTTTTTGGCAATTGTATTGCCGACAACCTCTTCCCAACACAGTAGCGCTTGCTGCTGGTTAATACCGGTGGTCAAACCCGCTTTATCTAAAAAAGAATCTAACACATCCTTTAAGCTCTGGGCCATTAATTTAATCCCAAGTGGTAACTGGTACCATTGGAACCGGACGGGTTAACACCCTTTTTTTCCAGATCAATAATATCCGTGGCTGTGATTATCGTTTGAAGATCCTTTCCTAAAGCAGATAGCACTTGATCGCTACGCTGAAAATCCAATTTGGCAAACAGATCATCCAGTATAATTGTCGGTCTTTTCCCGGTATGTTTTCTAATAAACCGGGCCTCGGCCATCTTAATTAAAACCATGGTGATTTTATGTTCTCCCTGAGACCCGAATTTACGAAGATCTTCACCATTAAATCCGATTTCATATATGTCCCGATGGGGTCCCGATCCAGTATATCCGCGACGTATATCGTTTTTTAAGGATTGTTCTAATATATTTTTGTGTTCATCTACTGTGATCGCAGTGTCAGGAGTGTGCTGCAAGCATAATTTTAAGTCATCTACTGTGAAATCATGCGCCACTTCTTCTAATAAACCTGAAAATTCATTTATGTATTGAATTCGTGCGCACCAGATTTTATTTCCATTTGTAGCCAATGCATCATCCCAGGCCGTGATCATCGATACCGGAGCATTACTGGTCGCTACCCTTACTAAGGCAGCATTTCTTTGTTTCAAAGTCCGTGTGTAGCTAACCAGCGTGTCCACGTACTCTTTTGAAACCACCGAAATAACCCGGTCAAAATATGATCTCCGGTTCCCCGGTGCACCTTTGGTTATAATTTGTTCTTCCGGACTTAAAACAACCACCGGGTTGAGCCCAATGAGTTCTCGTGCCCCTGAAATCGGCTTTTCATTAAGGATGAATCGTTTACGTCCATCCTGCAGTTGATTGAGCTGAATATGGCTTTGCTCTTTTCCCTGTTCAAATATTCCCGCAATATTCATCTTCTCGCGCCCGATTTGCAGGGTTTCTAACAATCTGCGAGTTCGAAAACTTCTACCATAAGCCAACAGGTAAATTGCCTCAAGAATGGATGTTTTCCCCGAACCGTTCCCTCCCCAAATGACATTCACCCCGGAACCAAATTTAAGCTTGGCTTGATCATGGTTACGAAATGAGTGTACAGCGATTTCTTTAACAGGCATATTGCTAGAAGCGACAAATAAAATTTATATAAATTTATTTTAGTATTATGTCTGCGGTGGGCACTGTCAATCATTCAATCGGATTGGCATTAACAGCATTGTTAAATCACTGTTGTCGGCCTGTTCCTCCGGATAGAATAGACCGGCGCTGATTGGTGTTTTTAAATCAATGATGATTTTTTCCACTTTGATGTGCGCTAAAATATCTTTTAGATAGTTTGCGTTGTAACCTATGACCAAATCATCGCCGGAGTAGGAGGCGGGTACATTTTCCTGGGCACGCGAAGCTTTTTCAGGGTCTTCCGTTGTAATGGTCACTTTATCGTCAATTATTCTCAGCGCTACCTGGTGGGTTGATTTATTTGAAAATATTGAAACCCGCCGAACCGCACCAAGGATCAATTCGCGCTCTACTGTCAACCGCTTTTCATTATCACGCGGAATCACCGTGTCATAATCAGGAAAGCGTTCATCAATCAAGCGGGTAATAATGGTGTTTTTACCTATTCTGGCTGTCAGGTGTTTGTCGCCCAGACTGATAT
>DAOWAH010000413.1 GCA_030634675.1 Fidelibacterota bacterium | reverse complement strand
GACTTTGGTGAAGAAGAAACAGTTGCTGAAGATATTGCCCCAGCAACAGCGGTAGAAGTTAAAGGACCGGAACAGGAGTCAGTATCGATCCGGGAACGCCGGGCTGAATTCGACCAGCAATTGGCCAAGCCCCAGAAACCGGTCGATTCAATACGACCCAGATGGCAAAAGCCTGATCGAAAATCAGATGATGCTTACGCCATACACGCCGCGAGAAGCAGTAAATTGATACCGGATTTGGATGATCTGGATGATTTACGGGAAGCGATAATCCTCAAGGAAATCTTGGATAAGCCCCGGGCGCTGCGCCGCCGGATACGTTGATTTTGTTAATGTAGCGGGCGGTCACAACTGGCGGCCCGCTGCATCAGACTAATCGTTGTAATATATCTTTAACTTGTATGAGGAGTTGCTCCTCAGGGCCGTTATTACGGATTACAAAATCGGCCATTCCGGCTTTATCTTCATCAGTCCACTGCAGGTCATTTCGTCGTAAAATTTCCTCTCGGCTGAGGGTGCCCCGTTTCAAAGCCCGTTCGATACGGTGACCCAAGGTAGAAGAAACAACAATAACATAATCAAAATGCTGATCCATGGCTGCTTCATAAATCAAAGCCGCATCAAAAATAAATAGTGAATATTTTTTCAAGGCGGTTTGCTTATCAAATTCTTTTTCATAAGCATCGGTAACAAACGGATGGATGATCGCGTTCAAACGTAATTGATGGTCTTCATCCTGAAAGGCAACACGAGCCAGTTTTTTTCTATTAATAGCGCCTTCAGGATTTAAAATATCAGTCCCGAACTCTGCTATCAGTTCGTTTTGAATCTGGGTATTATTTTCCAGTAATTTTTTGGCAATTGTATCAGCGTCAAAGATGTAGGCACCCAACTCAGCAAACATTACACTGGCGGTACTTTTACCGCTGCCGATTCCTCCGGTGAGACCAATTTTCAACATTTTACCTTAAAACCTCCAAAATGCGTTCGGTTATTTCTGCTATGGTTCCAATGCCATTTACTTCTTTAAGTAAATTACATTCTTTGTAATAATTCAGCAAGGGTTCAGTCTGCTGCCGATATACTTCCTGCCGCTGCCGAATTACTTCCGGGGTATCATCACTGCGACCGGAAGTTTCACCTCGCAGAACCAGCCGTTTAATCAATTCTTCCTCATCGGCAGCCAGACTGATTACAGCGTCCAGGTTTTGTCCCAATCCGGCCAGAATTTTATCCAAACCTTCGGCCTGGGGAATCGTTCGTGGAAAGCCGTCCAGAAGATAACCGGCCGCACAATCCGGTTGCTGCAGGCGTTGTTCCATCATCTGCAACAGCAGTTCATCCGGTACCAGTTGACCGGCATCCATGAATTTCCGTGCTTTTTTCCCCAACTCCGTTTCCGCCTTTACCTCTGCTCGCAGAATTTCACCGGTGGACAGATGCACAATCCCATAGTGTTCCTTGACATTAGCAGCTTGAGTGCCTTTTCCCACTCCGGGCGGTCCCAGTAAAATAAGTCTCATTATTGTCCTCTGATGTTTGAGTCTATTATGAAATGATTAATTATTTCTGAATCGGTAATAAGTGTGATTAATGAAATTAGTGTTTTACGGAGCCGACCTATGATTGAATCAGATTAAGATTCCGGCTACAGTAGCAGTTAGCCAGGAAGCTAGGGCGCCACCAATCATAGCTTTCATACCCAGCTTGGCCAGATCCTTACGACGATTGGGAGCTATGCCGCCGATTCCGCCCATTTGGATACCGATGGAGGCAAAATTAGCAAACCCACAGAGGGCATAACTGGCAATGATGG